>CAYZUV010000003.1:20346-35387 GCA_964481245.1 uncultured Pseudomonadales bacterium | reverse complement strand
GTGAGCGTCGCCAACGTTAAGGGCAAGGTCAAGCGCACCGTGCGAGGCTTGTCTAAACGTGCATCCTGGAAGAAGGCCTATGTAAGAGTGGCTGCCGGCCAAGATATCGACTTTACCGCTGAAGCGAAGTAGTAGCCCGGACGAAATTACGCGAGAAAGACCATGCCAGTTGTTAAATCAAAACCTACCTCCCCCGGCCGCCGCTTTGTTGTCAAAGTTGTCCACCCTGACCTTCACAAGGGCGCGCCGTATAAAGGGCTGATAGAGACAAAAGCCAAGTCAGGCGGAAGAAATAATGTTGGGCGCATCACCACGCGTCACGTTGGTGGTGGCCACAAACAGAAGTATCGAGTCATTGATTTCCGGCGGAACGACAAAGACGGCATAAAAGCCGTTGTTGAGCGCCTCGAATACGATCCTAACCGAACGGCGAATATCGCGTTATTGAAGTTCAGTGACGGTGAGCGACGATATGTGATCGCCCCTAAAGGCTTGGCTGCTGGTGATGTTGTTCAGTCAGGTGAGAATTCGCCTATTCGTGTGGGTAACTGCATGCCGCTCAGAAATATGCCGATGGGTAGCGTGATCCATTGTATCGAGCTCAAGCCGGGCAAGGGTGCTCAGATTGCACGGAGTGCGGGGACCTCGGTCCAGCTCGTCGCCAAAGAGGGCCAGTACTGCACACTCAGGCTTCGGTCAGGCGAAATGCGTCGCGTACTCTCTGATTGTCGGGCGACACTGGGTGAAGTAAGTAATTCCGAACATAATCTGCGCTCTTTGGGTAAAGCCGGGGCCAAGCGTTGGCGTGGTGTGCGGCCGACGGTTCGAGGTGTTGTCATGAATCCGGTCGACCACCCCCATGGTGGCGGTGAGGGTAAGACATCGGGCGGACGGCATCCAGTGAGTCCTTGGGGTATGCCCACCAAGGGCTACAAGACCCGAAGGAATAAGCGCACCGACAAGATGATTGTTCGTCGTCGTCGTTCGAGCCGATAGGAGATAAGTCGTGCCAAGAAGTTTAAAGAAAGGACCGTTCATCGATATCCATCTCGTGGAAAAGGTTCAGAAAGCGGTTGATTCAAATGATAAGCGCCCGATCAAGACATGGTCACGTCGTTCGATGATCGCCCCTGATTTTGTTGGATTGACGATTCAAGTGCACAACGGGCGTCAGCATGTGCCGGTTTTTATCACCGAGGACATGGTTGGTCACAAGTTAGGTGAATTCGCGCTGACCAGAACTTATCGAGGTCACGCGGCAGATAAGAAAGCTAAGCGAAGATAAGTTGACCCAAGCAAGACCGGGACCGGAAAGCTTTTAACCGCTCGGCAGTTAGGAAAGAAGTCATGGAAGTTTCAGCAAGATTAAAGGGCGCCCGCATTTCCGCACAGAAAGCTCGCTTGGTCGCGGATCAAATCCGTGGACAAGCAGTGGGTCAGGCGCTCGACACATTGGCATTTAGTACGAAGAAAGCCGCGCACCTAGTTAAGAAGGTGCTGGAGTCAGCGATTGCGAATGCTGAGCACAATGAAGGTGCCGATGTCGATGAGTTGGCGGTATCTCGCATTTTTGTAGATGAAGGTATGACCATGAAGCGGATCAAGCCTCGAGCAAAAGGGCGAGCGGATCGGATTTTTAAGCGCACGTGTCACATCACTGTGGCCGTGTCGGATAACGCGTAAGAAAGTATTCAAGCGAGGAGACCGGAATGGGTCAGAAAGTGCACCCCACAGGGATTCGCTTAGGCATCGTGAAAGACCATACATCGGTCTGGTATGCGGAAGGCGAAGATTATGCGAAGAACTTGCATGTCGATCTCAAGGTGAGGGAATTCATTCAGAAGAAGCTGGCTCAGGCCTCGGTCAGTCGAATTGATATTCATCGACCCGCTCAAACCGCACGCATCACGATTCATACGGCGCGTCCTGGCATCGTCATTGGGAAGAAGGGTGAGGATGTCGAGGTGCTTCGCCAAGAGGTTTCTCGAATGATGGGTGTGCCAGTTCACATCAACATTGAAGAGATCCGTAAGCCTGAACTTGACGCATTTCTGGTTGCGCAGAATGTCGCCCAGCAGCTTGAGCGCAGGGTGCAGTTCCGTCGGGCAATGAAGCGCGTGATGCAAAATGCGATGCGACTTGGGGCTGAAGGCATCAAAGTGCAGGTGTCAGGACGTTTGGGCGGCGCTGAAATTGCACGTTCAGAGAGCTATCGAGAAGGTCGTGTACCTCTCCATACACTCAGAGCTGATATCGACTATGCCACCGCTGAAGCGCTGACCACCTACGGCATCTTGGGCGTCAAGGTATGGATCTTCAAGGGCGAGATTTTGGGTGACCGTGAAGCACCGCAACAATCTGCCAGCAACGCTTAATCATTGGTTATTGAGTCATGTTACAGCCGAAAAGAACAAAATTTAGAAAGCAGCAGAAGGGTCGAAACCGCGGGCTAGCGCACCGAGGCAGCGCCGTTAGTTTTGGTGAATTTGCGCTTAAGGCCACAGGCCGAGGGCGTATGACGGCTCGACAAATTGAAGCGGCTCGTAGAGCTATGACGCGCCGGATTCGTCGAGGCGGTCAGATCTGGATTCGAGTCTTCCCAGACAAGCCAATTACTCAGAAGCCGCTTGAGGTTCGTCAAGGTAAAGGTAAGGGAAACGTTGAGTATTGGATCGCCCAGATTAAGCCGGGCAAGGTGCTCTACGAGATTGAGGGCGTCAGCGAAGAAGTGGCCCGGGATGCGTTTCGATTGGCAGCGGCGAAGCTGCCTTTCCAGACCGAGTTTGTTAAACGCGCCATCATGTGATGGGAGGTTGAAGTGCAGAACGCAAATGATTTGAGAGCTAAAACCGAAGAAGAACTGGGTTCTTTGTTGGTAGACCTGTCCAAAGAGCAATTTGGCTATCGGATGCAGCAATCGGTTGGGCAGCTGGCTCAGACGCACTTGCTCAAGAAGGTCCAGAAAGAGATTGCGCAAGTTAAGACAGTGTTGAATGAGAAACGTGCTGGCTAACCAGCAGATTAAAAGGCACGAGGACACAACTGATGAGTGGTGAAAAAAACCTAGCCCGAAATGTGAGTGGCACAGTGGTCAGCAACAAGATGGACAAGAGCATTACCGTGCTCGTGGAACGCCGTATTAAGCATCCTATCTATGGGAAGTACATCAAGCGGTCCAAAAAGTTGATGGCGCACGATCCTGAGAATCAATGCCAGGAAGGGGATGTGGTGACCATTGAAGAGACGCGTCCCATCTCTAAGAACAAGACGTGGAAGCTCAGTTCAATCGACAAGAAAGCACTGCAGATTTAAAGCGGGTGAGCCGCTTTCAGCGGTGGAGTAAATAAAAAATGATTCAGGCACAAACATACTTAGATATCGCGGACAACAGCGGCGCGCGGCGCGTCATGTGTATCAAAGTGCTCGGCGGATCCAAGCGGCGGTATGCAGGCGTCGGTGACATCATCAAGGTCACTGTGAAGGAAGCAATTCCTCGCGGACGAGTTCGTAAGGGACAAGTGCTCGATGCGGTGGTTGTGCGAACAAAGAAGGGTGTTCGACGACCTGATGGCTCCCTCATTAAGTTTGATGGCAATGCCGCAGTCCTCTTGAACAACAATAAGCAGCCCATTGGGACTCGTATTTTTGGTCCGGTCACGCGGGAGCTTAGAACTGACAAATTTATGCGCATCGTTTCACTTGCGCCTGAAGTGCTTTAGAGAACTAACCATGAAGAAGTTAAAGAAAGACGATCTGGTGATTGTCCTTGCTGGCAAAGACAAGGGTAAGACCGGTGAGATCACACGGATTCTCGACAACGATCGCGTATTCGTCTCTGGCGTCAACATGATAAAGCGCCACACCAAAGGTAATCCTCAGGCGGGCCAGCCCGGAGGAATTATCGAGAAGGAGGCGTCCTTACATATCTCTAATATTGCGATTTTTAATCGGGGTGCAGGAAAAGCCGACCGGGTGGGAATCAAGACGTTAGAGGATGGCAAGAAAGTCCGCGTATTTAAATCAAATGGCGAACAGATAGATAACTGATATGGCTGATTTAAAGAAACTATATGAAGAAGAGATTCGGCCCAAGCTCAAGGAGTCTCTCGGTCTCACCAATGTAATGGAAGTGCCTAAGATCACTCAAATCACGCTGAATATGGGCGTGGGTGAGGCCCTTAGCGACCGAAAGCAATTGGATGCCGCAGTGGCTGACATGGAATTGATTGCCGGCCAGAAGCCCGTCATCACTTTGGCACGAAATTCCATTGCGGGATTTAAGGTTCGTGAAGGATGGCCCATTGGCTGCAAAGTTACGCTTCGCCGATCAAGAATGTACGAATTTCTCGATCGCTTGATCAGCATCGCCATTCCAAGACAGAGGGACTTCCGCGGCTTAAGCCCGAAGGCGTTTGATGGACGTGGGAATTTCTCCATGGGAATCACCGAACAGATCGTGTTCACGGAGATTGACTACGACAAGACAGACCGTATTCGAGGGTTGGATATCAACATTACGACGACGGCAAAGACAGACGATCAGGGACGAGCATTGCTTAGCGCATTCAACTTCCCTTTCAGAGAAGCGTAAATCCGCGAAGTAGGATTAAAAGAGACTAGAGGGTTCTAATGGCCAAAGTATCCATGATCAACCGCGAGCTTAAGCGTGCCAAGACAGTGAAGAAGTACGCGGCGAAGCGAGCAGCCTTGAAGGCGCAGATTCGAGACTTGTCTTTGTCGGACGAAGAGCGTTGGGAAGCGCAAATCAAACTGCAGAAGCTGCCCCGGAATGCGAGTCCCAGCCGTCAAGTGCGTCGTTGTCAGTTGACTGGACGACCGCACGCGGTTTATCGGCGGTTTGGCCTTGCCCGAACCAAGTTGAGAGAAGCGGCCATGCGCGGTGATGTGCCAGGCCTTGTTAAGTCGAGCTGGTAAGGAGAAAAACCATGACTATGCAAGATCCGCTAGCAGACATGTTGACTCGCGTCCGAAATGGCCAAACCGCTAAGCTTTCTTCTGTCTCAATGCCGTCTTCGAAAGTTAAGCTCGAAGTAGCGCGCGTTCTGAAGGAAGAGGGCTATATCGAGGATTTCGGCACCGCAGATAACGAAAGTGGGCAGGCTCAGTTAGAGATTGGGTTGAAGTATCACAACGGCCGTCCAGTAATAGAAGAAATCAAGCGTATGAGTCGGCCAGGCCTCAGGGTTTACAAAGGCCGAGATGAAATACCTTCAGTGCGAGGTGGGCTTGGTATCGTTATTTTGTCTACGAATAAAGGGGTTATGACAGATCGTGCGGCGCGGGCTGAAGGCGTTGGCGGTGAGGTGCTCTGCTCCGTTTTCTAAACGAATGTAAGAGACGGTCGATCAAGGATCAGAAGAACTATGTCAAGAATTGCTAACAGTCCTGTAGAAATACCACAAGGCGTTGAAATTACGATTTCAGGGCAGGAAGTGAGCGCGAAGGGCAGCAAAGGCGCGTTGACCCTCACGCTGCACGACGATGTTGCTATTGCTCAAGACGCCAGTGAGTTGAAACTGTCTGCCAAAGGGCAAACGCAAAGTGCGGTTGCGTTATCGGGCACTTTTCGAGCGCTCGTCAATAACCTCGTCACGGGTGTGAGCCAAGGCTTCGAAAAGCGTCTTGAGTTGCAAGGGGTTGGTTATCGCGCCCAGGCGCAAGGTCGTGCTTTGAACCTGTCACTCGGATTCTCGCACCCTGTGGTCTACCAAGTGCCTGAGGGCATTGAAGTGGAAACCCCGAGCCAGACCCAAATTGTGGTTCGCGGTATCGACAAACAAAAAGTCGGCCAGGTTTCGGCTGAAATTCGCGCTTTTAGGCCACCCGAACCCTACAAGGGCAAAGGGGTGCGTTACGCCAATGAGTACGTGAAGCGTAAAGAAGCGAAGAAGAAGTAAGCGCGATCGGCAGGAGAATCTGAAGATGAAGAATAAAAGAAACGCACGGTTACGCCGGGCTCAACGAGGGCGCTCGAAAATGCGCGAGCTTTTGGTTCCAAGGCTCAGCGTTTACCGCTCACCTAGGCACATCTATGCGCAAATTATTTCTGAGGATGGAGGCTCGGTCAAAGCTGCAGCCTCTACGTTGGAAAAAGATTTACGAGGCGGTACGACCGGCAATGTGGAAGGTGCGGCCAAAGTGGGCGCCTTGATTGCAGAGCGTGCTAAGGCTGCGGGATATACCAAAGTGGCTTTTGATCGGTCTGGGTACAAGTATCACGGGCGGATCAAAGCACTTGCGGATGCGGCAAGAGAGGGCGGTTTAGATTTCTAGGTGAGCACCCCTCATCGGTGTTATTGCCTCAAGAGAAATAAAAGATTGTGGGATTTAAGAGGTCCTGACCCAGGGCTAAGTAATCTTAAGAGTTGAGTCTACCGATAGAGCGCTCAGTTGATCAGCAAGACAGTCTCAGCACTCGAGTAGAACATAAAAGGAAGAAACATGGCTTTCAATGACAAAGACAACAACGAGGAAGGCATCCAGGAAAAACTGGTCCAGGTGAATCGCGTTGCGAAAGTTGTCAAAGGTGGGCGGATATTTGGTTTTACCGCGTTGACCGTCGTTGGCGATGGTAACGGTCGTGTGGGCTATGGCCGTGGCAAAGCCCGGGAGGTACCACAAGCCATTCAAAAAGCGATGGAAGCAGCCCGGCGAAACATGATTCAGGTTGACTTGGATGGATCCACGGTCCAGTACGAACTGACGGCCCGTCATGGTGCTTCAAAAGTGTTCATGAAACCAGCCTCTGAAGGTACTGGAATCATCGCAGGTAAAACGATGCGTGCCGTGCTCGAAGTCGCGGGCGTTCGAAACGTGTTGGCCAAATGTTATGGCTCGACGAATCCAGTCAATGTGGTGCGAGCCACATTTGAGGGATTGAAGAATATGCGTTCTCCACAAGCTATCGCTGAGAAGCGTGGCCTTTCTGTTGAACAAATTTCGGGGTAAATCATCATGGCAAACAATACTGTCAAAGTGACGCTAATGAAGAGCCTGAACGGGCGGTTAAAGAGCCACAAGGCTTGCGTTGCTGGTTTGGGCCTCACAAAAATTCGTCAGAGCAGAGTGCTCGAAGATACGCCAGCAGTGCGCGGAATGATCAACAAGGTCGCGTACATGGTCAACGTCGAAGAGGCGTAAGGGTAGGGAATAATCATGCGACTGAATACGATATCTGGGGCTGAGGGCAGCCGACAGGCCCGAAAACGAGTGGGCCGTGGCATAGGCAGCGGGCTTGGCAAAACGTCTGGCCGAGGTCACAAAGGCCAAAGGTCACGTTCTGGAAGCAGCATCCGGCCTGGCTTCGAAGGCGGCCAGCAGCCCATGCAACGCCGGCTACCAAAATTTGGTTTTACCTCGAAGGTCGGCCGAACAACAGGTGAAGTGACGCTGTCAGAAGTTGCGTCAGCTAACGCTGATGTGGTCACGCTGGACGTGCTCAAAGACGCTGACTTGGTGAGCCGCAAGCTGGCAAGAGTGAAAATTATTTTGTCTGGAAAGATCGAGCGGGCAGTGACTGTTCAAGGCATTCGAGTCACCAAAGGGGCTCGCGCTGCCATTGAAGCGGCTGGCGGTAAAGTCGAAGACTAGATCCAGCAGGTAACGAGAAAAAACCATGACCAGTGCATTAGCACAAGCTAGACAAACAGCCAGCGGTGGCGGCCTCTCAGAACTGAGAAGCCGACTGCTATTTGTGTTGATGGCGATCGTGGTTTACCGAATCGGCAGTCACATCCCGGTGCCAGGGATTGACCCTGAGCGTTTGCAACTGCTCTTCAGTCAAAATCAAGGCGGCATCCTTGATCTGGTGAATATGTTTGGCGGTGGCGCGCTTGAGCGAATGAGTATTTTTGCACTCGGTATCATGCCGTATATTTCGTCAAGCATTATCACGCAGCTTCTGGTCGCAACCACGCCGTCTCTGCAGCAGTTGCGCAAAGAGGGCGAGTCTGGACGCAAAAAGATTTCTCAATACACCCGTTACGGGACGCTGGCCTTAGCGACCGTTCAGGGAATGGCGATGAGCAGTGGTTTGGTATCGCAGGGGCTCTCTTATACAGGCTCCTTCATGTTTCATTTTGTTGCGGTATCGACGCTTGTTACGGGCGCCATGTTCATTATGTGGTTGGGCGAGCAGGTCACCGAAAGAGGCGTAGGCAACGGTATATCGATTATCATCTTCGCCGGCATCGTGTCTGGGTTTCCGAGTGCCATTGGCCAATCTTTCGAACAAGCGCGGCAGGGCGAGATCCAGATCATTGCACTGCTTGGAATCGCCGCACTCGCAGTGGTGATTGTTGCGGGCGTCGTTTATGTCGAACGTGGTCAGCGACGCATCACGGTGAACTATGCGAGACGTCAGCAAGGGCGTCGCATGTATCAGCCGCAAAGTTCGCACCTACCACTCAAGGTTAATATGGCGGGGGTCATCCCAGCAATCTTCGCCAGCAGTCTATTGCTTTTTCCCGCATCGTTGGGTCAGTGGTTCGGCCAGAACGAGAACATGGGATGGTTGCAAGATTTGAGCCTTCAGATAGCGCCTGGTCAGCCCTTGAACATCCTGTTGTTCTCTGCGGGCATCATTTTTTTCTGCTTCTGGTACACCTCAATTATGTTTAACCCCAAAGAGGTGGCGGATAACTTGAAGCGGTCCGGCGCTTTTGTACCAGGCTACCGGCCCGGGGACCAAACGGCCCGATACATCGATAGCATCATTACACGATTAACGTTGTTTGGTTCTTTATACATGACATTGGTGTGTCTGTTGCCGCAATTTCTCGTGGTGCAGTTTAACGTCACGTTCCAGTTAGGCGGCACGGCGCTTTTGATCGTGGTCGTCGTCATCATGGATTTTATGGCACAGGTGCAGACGCATTTGATGTCTCATCAGTACGAATCGTTGATGAAGAAATCAAACTTACAGAATTTCGGGCGTCGCTAGCACGTCTTTAGGAGGATGAAGTGAAAGTAAGAGCTTCAGTTAAGAAAATGTGCCGGAACTGTCGGATTATTCGCCGAAACGGCTCGGTTCGAGTGATTTGTTCTGAACCAAAACATAAACAACGTCAGGGTTAAGCCTGATCAGCATAGGGACAGGAGCACTGCATGGCTCGTTTAGCAGGAATCAACATTCCGGACGATAAGCACACCGAGATCTCATTGACATACATCTACGGGATCGGACGCACCACAGCGAAAAAACTGTGCGATGCGACAGGGATCAGCCCGAGCACCAAAATGGGCGAGCTGACGGAAGGGGAACTGGATCAGCTGCGCGCAGAAATAGCCAAATTACCCGTAGAGGGCGATTTGCGTCGGGAAGTTCAGTTGAACATTAAGCGCTTGCTCGACTTGGGATGTAACCGAGGAATCCGACATCGCCGCAGCCTTCCCGTTCGTGGCCAACGCACGAAGACTAATGCGCGGACTCGAAAAGGACCCAAGCGGCCTATCCGCAAATAATCGCCAAACGGTGATGAGTTGAAGCGAGACAGAACTTAGTACAGGGACCAGCGCCCTGATCGAGAAGGAAAAGCGAGAAGAAATATGGCACCAGCAGATAATTCAGCCCCGGTTGCTCGAAAAAAAGGCAAGCGCCAAGTCGCAGATGGTCTTGCCCATATCCACGCGTCGTTTAATAACACCATCGTCACGATCACGGATCGTCAGGGTGGCGCACTGTCGTGGGCAACGGCTGGTGGGTCAGGCTTCAGAGGCGCTCGAAAGAGCACACCTTTCGCCGCTCAGGTCGCAGCAGAGCGCGCCGGCAATTCCGCCCTCGAATATGGGTTGCAAAATTTAGAAGTGTTTGTGAAAGGGCCGGGTCCCGGTCGTGAAGCGGCCGTGAGGGCGCTGAGCGCTGTGGGGTTTCGCATCACCAACATCACGGACGTGACCCCAATTCCTCACAACGGTTGTCGACCCCCGAAGAAGCGTCGGGTCTAACAAAGGAGATCGGATATGGCCAGATATCTCGGCCCAAAATTAAAGTTAGCTCGGCGAGAAGGAACCGACCTCTTTTTGAAGAGTGGGGTTCGTCCTATCGAGTCCAAGTGTCGAATTGAAACGGCACCGGGGATGCACGGACACCGCCGCGCTCGCGCGTCAGATTATGGTGTCCAGTTGCGCGAGAAGCAGAAGGTGCGTCGTATCTATGGCGTTCTCGAAAAGCAATTTAGAAACTACTACAAGAAAGCCGATCGTCAGAAGGGTGCAACGGGCGAGAACTTGCTGCGGATTTTAGAACGTCGTCTAGATAATGTGGTTTATCGAATGGGTTTTGGTTGCACCCGCGCAGAAGCGCGCCAATTGGTGTCCCACAAGTCGATTTTGGTGAATGGCCAAGTGATTAATATCCCTTCGTATCAGGTAGAGGCTGGCGATACGGTGTCAATCCGTGAAAAGTCTCGAAACCAGCTGCGAATCCAAGGTGCATTAAATCTAGCTGCACAGCGGGCGCCGGTAGATTGGGTGGACGTGAATGTTGATCGAATGGAGGGTGTTTTTAGGCACTATCCAGAACGGGATGAGCTCCCCAAGGAAATCAACGAAAACCTGATTGTCGAACTCTACTCGAAGTAAGTAGCTCACGACTGATCGATTAAGGAAGATAAAACTATGCCCCATTCTTCACTCGAGTTTTTAACACCCCAGAACATTCAGGTTGACCAAATCAGTGCGACCCGTGCTCAAGTAGTCCTAGAGCCTCTGGAGCGAGGTTTCGGCCATACGCTAGGCAATGCGCTTCGTCGGATTCTTTTGTCGTCGATGCCGGGATGCGCGATCTCGGAAGTCGCAATCGACGGTGTGTTGCATGAATACAGCGCAATTGAAGGAGTTCAAGAGGACGTAATCGAGATTCTTCTGAACTTGAAGGGTGTCGCGGTCAAGTTGAACTCATCGAACGAAGCTGAACTCACATTGAGCAAGTCAGGTGCGGGCCCAGTCACTGCGGGGGACTTCGTTCTTGATCACGATGTTGAGATCGCAAACCCGGATCACGTCATCGCGAATCTAAATGGTAGCGGCAGTATTGAACTGAGAGCCCATGTGACTCGTGGTCGAGGCTACGTGCCAGCGGACGCGCGCGTCTCTGAGGAAGATGAAGGGCGAGTGATTGGTCAACTGATGTTGGATGCGTCCTACAGCCCTATTCGGCGGGTTGCTTACAAGGTGGACAGCGCGCGAGTTGAGCAGCGAACCGACCTTGACAAGCTGATCATCGAGCTTGAGACCAACGGGACGATTGACCCAGAAGAAGCGATTCGGCGTGCTGCGACAATCCTTCAACAGCAAATCGCGGTGTTCGTCGACTTAGAGAGCAGCGCGGCGTCCGATGACAAAGGTCAGGAAGAACAACTCGACCCAATCTTGCTTCGACCCGTGGATGATCTGGAACTGACTGTCCGGTCGGCCAATTGTTTGAAAGCAGAAAACATCTATTACATTGGTGATTTGATTCGTCGAACTGAAGTGGAATTGCTCAAAACACCAAATCTTGGCAAAAAGTCTTTGACAGAGATCAAGGACGTTCTGGCCTCTCGTGGTTTGTCTCTGGGTATGCGGCTTGAGAACTGGCCGCCTTCGTCTCTCAGGGGTGATGACCGATTGCTCGGTTAAGAGGGTCCGCCATTAGGCTTAGGTAGGAAAGATCATGCGTCATAGAAAAAGTGGAAGACAACTCAACCGCAATACGGCTCACCGTAAGGCGATGTTTAAGAACATGACGTGCTCTCTTGTTGAGCACGAGTTCATCAAGACGACATTGCCGAAAGCGAAGGAGCTTCGTCGTTACGCCGAGCCTTTGATTACGCTTGCGAAAGAAGATTCGGTGGCCAACCGCCGTTTGGCCTTTGCAAGAACCGGTAACAAGGCAACCGTAGGGAAATTATTCACCGATCTGGGGCCGCGGTATCAAGAGCGCCCAGGCGGATATCTTCGAATTCTCAAAGCAGGGTTTCGAGCAGGCGATGCTGCGCCAATGGCGTACGTGGAGCTCGTCGACCGGCCAGATGTCGAAGAAGACGAGTTCGAAGAGGTTGAAGAGCAGGCCTAAGGCCGTTGGGCTCATGAATGGGGTGTATTACAAGGGCCGGTTTTCCGGCCCTTTTTCTTGAACCCTTGCAACACCTAATTGTCTCAAGAGTTTAATGCTATGAATCACGTCGCATTTATCCCTCAAGCAAGAACACTGATGGGCCCGGGACCTTCAGATGTTCACCCTGAAGTGCTTACCGCTATGGCCAGGCCAACCATCGGTCATTTGGATCCACAATTTATTCAATTGATGGATGATTTGAAGCGCAAGCTCCAATGGGCCTTCCAAACGAAAAATACACTGACCTTACCCGTGTCCGCCCCTGGTAGCGCAGGTATGGAAGCGTGCTTTGCGAACCTTGTCAGTCCGGGCGACAAAGTATTGGTTTGTCAAAACGGTGTTTTCGGTGGCCGAATGGCTGAAAACGTTACCCGGCTCGGTGGCGAATTGATATTACTCCAGAGTGATTGGGGTAGGGCGATCGATCCAGAGCAAGTGGCTTCAATGCTCAAAGCGCATCCTGACACGAAAATCGTGGCCTTCGTGCACGCTGAGACCTCGACCGGAGTTTGTTCAGATGCGAAAGCCATCTGCGGCATTGCTGCGGCCGCTGGGTGTTTAACTATTGTAGATTGCGTGACGTCTTTAGGTGGAATCCCGGTCGCGCTAGATGAGTGGGGTGCCGATGCGGCCTACAGTGGTTCTCAAAAGTGCCTATCCTGCGCGCCCGGGTTGTCTCCCCTGTCCATGTCTGATCGCGCGATCGAAGTGATTAAGAACCGGACGGTCCCGGTTGCATCATGGTTTCTGGATATGAATCTGGTGATGGGGTATTGGGGAGCAAACACGACGCGAGCCTATCATCACACCGCGCCCATTAATGCCTTGTATGGTCTTCATCAAAGTCTGGTGCTCTTGGAGCAAGAGGGGCTTGAAGCCTCGTGGCGGCGACACAAGCATCATCACATGGGTCTACGAGCGGGTCTTGAAGCCATGGGGTTAACCTTTGTCGTACCAGAAGAAGAGCGACTGCCTCAGCTGAATTTGGTTTCAGTCCCTGAAGGTGTTGATGAGGCGCGAGTTAGACAGCGGTTGTTAAACGAGTTCAACCTGGAGATTGGTGCTGGTCTGGGAGTTTTCGCGGGCAAAGTCTGGCGCATCGGGTTGATGGGCTATGCGAGTCGAAGAGAGAACGTGCTGCTCTGCGTATCTGCGCTTGAATCCGTCCTGGCCGATATGGGCGCGCCTATCACCCAAGGTCAGGCGCTGTCCGCAACCATGTCGGCCTTAGCTTAGTTGAGATTGAGGTGATGTTTTAGGTAACGCCCGGTAAAGGAGGCCTCGTTCATGGCAACGGCCTCGGGACTGCCTTCAGCAATGATTTCGCCGCCACCTTCGCCGCCTTCTGGGCCTAAGTCGATCACCCAATCGGCGGCGGCAATCACATCCAAGTTATGTTCGATGACAATGAGTGTGTTGCCTCGAGCTTTCAATTGGGCAAGGCAACCGAGTAACTGTTCGATATCCTGAAAATGCAGTCCCGTGGTGGGTTCATCCAAAATATACAGCGTCTTACCCGTATCTTGGCGAGCTAATTCTCGAGCTAACTTGACTCGCTGTGCTTCCCCGCCAGAGAGAGTGAGGGCACTCTGTCCAAGGCGGATATAGCCCAACCCGACGTCGATGAGAGTTTGCAATCTGCGTTCAATGACAGGAATCGCACTCAAAAATAGACACGCGTCTTCAACGGTCAGATTTAGAACTTCATCAATGGTTTTGCCTTTATACAAAATCTCCAATGTTTCTCGGTTGTAGCGCTTTCCCTCGCACTCATCACACTGAACGTAGAAATCCGGCAGGAAATGCATTTCGATCTTGATTTGACCGTCACCCTGGCAGGCCTCGCAGCGCCCGCCCTTGACGTTGAAACTAAAGCGACCGGCTTTGTAACCCCGGCTTCTTGCCTCTGACGTTCCCGCAAACAGATCCCGCACTGCATTGAAAATTTGTGTGTAAGTGGCGGGGTTCGACCGAGGCGTCCGACCGATGGGGCTTTGGTCTATGTTGATGACCTTGTCGAACAGATCGAGCCCAGAAAGCGAATCAAAATGATCTGTGGAGCTGCGCTTGGCTCTATTGAGTTGGTGCGCCGCGATGGGATAGAGGGTCTTATTGATTAACGTGGATTTGCCTGAACCTGACACCCCTGTGATTGCGGTCATGAGTCCTGCCGGCAATTTGAGGGTGACGTTTTTCAGATTATTGAGTTTCGCGCCAGCCAGAGTGAGCCATCGATCGTTTTGAGGTGCGTCAGAGCGCTGGGGCACCTGCATCCGTCGTTGACCTGACAAATACTGCCCCGTACTTGAAGCATGACATTCCAAGATGGTCTGAAGAGGCCCTGCGGCGATCACTTGACCACCCTGTTCACCTGCGCCGGGACCCATATCAATGATGTAATCCGCGGATCGGATGGCATCCTCATCGTGCTCAACCACAATCACTGAATTGCCAAGATCTCGCAGGTGGATCAGGGTATCCAGCAGCTTTTGGTTATCGCGTTGGTGGAGTCCGATAGAGGGTTCATCCAGGACGTACATCACGCCAACCAACCCCGCACCGATTTGACTGGCGAGCCTGATTCTTTGGGATTCACCACCCGACAGTGTGTTAGCCGCGCGACTCAGTGTTAAATAGTTGAGTCCGACGTTGCATAAAAACGTCAGCCGCGCTTTGAGTTCGGCAACGATCTTAGAGGCCACCTCTCCTAAGTGGCCAGGGAGCGTCAGCGCATCAAAATAATCTCGAGCTTCTTGGATACTGAGCGTGGAAATATCTGCGAAGTTTCGGTCTTCAACTTTGACTGACAATGCATCCCGATTGAGTCGATGGCCAGCGCACGCGCGGCAGGCTTGGGTCAATTGGTACTGACTCATTTGGTCTCGAACCGTTTGCGATTCAGTTTCTTGAAATCGACGCTCCA
>CAYZUV010000003.1:6623-20246 GCA_964481245.1 uncultured Pseudomonadales bacterium | reverse complement strand
CGAGACCATGGCGAGACCATCTGCGGTCGCCAACGCGGTTTCAAAGGAATCTGCAATCCTTGTTCTGAGTTCGGGCCTGACCCGGAATCGATCGACGATCACCTCAATGGTGTGAGGCTTAGTGCGGTCAAGTTCGGGTAAATCATCGAATTCGGTGATCATGCCGTCGATTCGAGCTCGAACGAAACCGCTTCGACCCAAATCCCGCAAGAGGTGCTGATGGTTCCCTTTTTTCTCGCGGACCACGGGGGCGAGAATCATGACTCGAGTCTCAGGCGCAATATTAAGTACCTGATCCACCATGGTGGCGACTGACTGTGCGATGAGTGGCTGTCCGTGATCGGGGCAATGAGGGGTGCCCACCCGAGCGAATAACAATCTGAGGAAATCGCTGATTTCAGTGATGGTGCCCACGGTAGAGCGCGGGTTGTGGTTCGATGTTCTCTGTTCGATGGAGATTGCCGGTGACAGGCCCTCGATATAATCGAGCTCTGGCTTTTCCATTGTGGATAGAAATTGCCGGGCATACGTCGACAGGCTTTCAACGTACCGCCGCTGGCCCTCGGCATAGAGTGTGTCGAAAGCCAGGCTCGATTTCCCTGACCCCGAGACGCCAGTGATGACCACGAGTTCGTTGCGTGGAATATCGACATCGATATTACGAAGGTTATTTTGTCTCGCACCGCGAATAGAAATAGTTTCAGCTGACATACGTCGTATAAAATGGTGGCGGGTGGACTGAGCCGCTCGAATTGTTGAGGCGGAATTAAAAAGCGCATGATACACGCTTGCCGCGAACGATACTGTGGCAAGCGGGTTGCGCTCGAAAGCGAGAGGGCCCCATCACCTTTCCAACACAGAGAGACACACTGCTGGGCAGTGGAGTGAGTCAATTGCCATGCCCACAATTGGTCTGATTTATCTTCTTTATTTTCTTCGGATGCTGGGGCTTTTTTGCATCTTGCCTGTATTTGCACTGGCAGCGCCTGATGCATACGGGGCTAAGGCTTGGCAGGTGGGGTTGGCGATAGGCGGCTATGGGCTTGCGCAGTGTCTCATGCAGATTCCTTTCGGGTTAGCCTCAGATCGATGGGGTCGCCGCCCTGTGATCCTGGTCGCGCTGGGTTTGTTCGTGACAGGCAGTATTCTGGCCGCTTGGTCCAATCAGATTGAGTGGGTGATTGCTGGCCGGTTTTTACAAGGGGGAGCTGCAATAGCAGGCGTCCTACTGGCCTGGATCGGTGATGTAGTCCCGTCGTCGCAACGATCCACTGCGATGGCGGGTGTTGGCGGCAGTATTGCCGCTGCCTTCGGACTGTCTATGGTCCTGGGGCCATGGCTCTTCGTGGTTCAAGGGCTACCCGCCATTTTTTGGTTGAACGCTGGCCTCGGGGTGCTGGCGGGACTTCTACTTCTGAGGGTGAGTGATTCGCAGGTCGTGTCGCCGCCACCTTTAAGTCTCAATAGCGCCCAAATCCATCGAGGGAAACTAAGTCTTCTGTGCGTGGGTATTGCCTTGAACCATTTCATTCTCATGTCTGTGTTTCTCACGTTACCTTCGCAGCTCGTTGCCCGGGGATGGTCTGTTGCTGAGCATGGTGGTTTCTACCTGGTCGCGTTGTTGCTTTCATTGGCGTGTATGGCGCCTGCGCTTTATCGCGAAAGGCAAGGACGGCAGAAATCGATATCGTGGGCGATAGCACTTTTAGCGCTGGCGCTCACTGGTCTTCAGTTCCAAGCGTCATCCTGGCAGTTGGCGTTCGCGGCGGTGGCGTTGTTCTCAGCCTTTAATTTCTTAGAAGCCAGCCTTCCAGCGAGGGCTACCACACTTGCAGATACCGAGCACCGTGGTTTGGTTATGGGGATATACAGCACCAGTCAATTCGTAGGCATTGCGCTGGGTGGATCCGTGGGTGGCTTCCTGATTCATGCTTGGGGTGAGATAGGACTTTACGCCGTGGCGATGGGGTTGTGTTTTATGTTCGTTCTTTTTGAGCGCTGGCTGACCAAGTCTCGGGCCATGGCTTGAGGTGAAGCTCGGTAAAAATCGCGAAAAATACGTTTTAATTAGCCTTTTTGAGGACAGAAGATCACAAAAACCACCGCCGAATTGCGGCACGAGATGCTAGAATTCGGGCAGTTTTGAATGGGAGATAGGAAATGGCGAGAGGGATTAATAAGGTCATCCTCGTTGGGAACTTAGGTCGTGACCCCGAGACCCGATACATGCCATCGGGCGGTGCCGTCACCAACGTATCTATTGCTACCTCTAAATCTTGGCGAGACCGAGATTCAGGGGAACAAAAAGAGCGCACGGAATGGCACCGTGTGGTCTTCTTTAATCGGTTGGCCGAGATCGCGAGCGAATATCTGAAGCGCGGCTCAAAAGTCTATGTAGAAGGCGAGCTGAGAACTCGCGAATGGGAGCGCGAAGGTCAAAAACATTACACCACTGAAATTGTAGCCAATGAGATGCAGATGCTTGATGCCCGTGGAGAAGGGGGTATGGGCGGTGGCATGGCCAGCTCACCTTCCAGAGGCGGGCAAGCGGATGATTTCGGGCCGCCCCCTGCCGACGACTTCGACGACGACATCCCATTTTAATTAGTTGGGCATCATCTTCGGTGCATTCCTAGATGAGTTCCAGAGACCAAGAAATCGAGATTGGTTTGCTTCCAGTGCCTGCGGTGCTCTTTCCTGGTGGCCAGCTTCGTCTGATCGCCGCAAAAGCGTATCACCAAGATCTCGTTCGGGACTGTTTGCACGAAGGGCAGGGCTTGGGGTTGGTCTTGGCTGAGAAGCGACCCGATGGAAATCTTCCGTCGAGCCATCTGTTGGGGACGCGAGGTCGAAGCCACCCTGAGATCGCGACCATAGGCACTTACTGTCAAATCTCCGATTTTGACCAGAATGATGCTGGGCAGTTGGAAGTCGTGATCAAGGCAGAGCAGAAACTGGTCATAATTGACGCCTTTGAAGCATCTAACGGGGGGTTACGTGCCGAGTGTCGACTGCTCGCGCCAGAACCCGCAATACCGATTGGGCCTGAAGATGAGCTTTTGATCGGCATCCTCGAGGACTTGTTGGCGCACCCCAGCATTGCTAAGGAGGCGCGTCAGTCAACTTACGACCATGCGGCGGAATTGGGTGGTCGGTTAGTAGAACTTCTCCCCATTAAGAATTCTGTGAGGCAACGGTTTCTCGAGATCAGTGATCCTTTAACGCGGCTCACGCGCATTGAAAAGATGCTGGATCAATTACAGTCAGAGGAAAGCTGAAAGAGGTCATCGGTGCCGGCGATCACCGAATCGAAGTGGCTTGCGCTTACAACTTGTGCGGGGCATCCGCTAATTGCGAATCCGGGCCAAACGCAAGCATTTGAGGTCCATCGCACAAGAGCCGAGACAGACCCTTCGGGCATCTTCCATAATCGACATGAGGTTTCCAATTTGTCGTTGGAATTGAAGCCTGAAAGGCGCTTGAGCAACCGTATTAAGGTTAATTTGGGCATCTCATCGGGAAAATGTCCCTGGCAGAGTGTCATTGAGTTGCTGTGAATAAATAGGATTTGGCCTGGCGTCTGATGTGACGCGCTAGCCGTAACGCGCGAAAAGAATCGTTGGATTAGAGACATGGATATTAAAGCTTATGTCGAGTCACTTGCTTCGAGGGCCAGGCAAGTTGCGGTTGTCGGCAGTCAGGCGAGCTCCCAGCAAAAAAATGAGGCGCTGCATGCCATCGCGGCCCTGATTTCGGAATCGACGGATCTCATCTTAGGAGCGAACGCGGTAGATTGTACGAGAGCGGAGGAGCGAGGCTTGGAGCTGCCGTTGATTGAGCGAATGACGCTCAATGCGGATAGAGTCAAGTTAATGTGCGATGGCCTTGTTCAGGTCGCCGAATTATCGGACCCAGTCGGTCAGATGGTGGATCAGAATGAGAGGCCCAATGGCCTCGTGGTCTCGCGGATGAGAACACCCATTGGGGTGATTGGCATGATCTACGAGTCTAGGCCGAACGTCACAGTGGACGCCGCTGCGCTGTGCATGAAAGCCGGTAACGCCGTGATTCTGCGCGGTGGATCGGAGTGTATAGAGACGAACCAAGCCCTGGCCAAACAGATCGCGTTAGGGCTTGAAGCTGCTGCCCTGCCGACCCATTTGGTACAACTTATCGAGACGACCGACCGAGCAGCGGTGGGGCAACTGCTTCAACAAACAGCCTATGTTGATCTCATCATCCCACGTGGTGGCAAATCACTCATCGAACGAATTGCCGCCGAAAGCCGGATTCCCGTGCTTAAGCATTTAGACGGCAACTGTCATGCATTTATTGATGCGTCGGCAGATTTGAATATGGCAAGTGCGATTGTGATGAATGGAAAAACCCAAAGAAATTCGGTCTGTAATGCGCTCGAGTCCCTGCTGGTTCATAAGGACGTTGCCCCCCAATTTTTGCCCAACATTGTGCGAGATCTAGCGGCAGAGGGTGTCGAGATTAGAGGGTGTGAGGCGACAAGACAGATTGTGGGTTCCGAAACGCTGACCGTGTTGGCAACGGAAGAAGATTGGCGCACGGAGTATTTGGGTCCAATTATTTCGGTTTGTGTTGTCAATGACCTGAGTGCCGCGATCCAACACATCAATCGGTTCGGCTCGCACCATACGGAGACCATCGTTACTGAGGACTCGACTCATGCAGATCGGTTTGTTCGAGAGGTCGATTCAAGTTCGGTCATGGTTAACGCATCGACGCGGTTCGCTGATGGGTTTGAGTATGGCTTAGGGGCGGAGATCGGAATCTCAACTGACCGGTTACACGCGCGAGGCCCAGTGGGCCTCGAGGGCCTAACCACATTGAAGTGGGTGGTTCGGGGTGCAGGTCAGGTTAGGCAATGAGGCAACCCCAGCCAGAAGTGGTTTTTGGCGGAACCTTTGACCCTATCCATCAAGGGCATTTGGCGATAGCCAAGGCCTTGGTGCAGCAGCTAAAGGTTTCGGTACGGTTTGTTCCGGTATTTAAACCTGGTCATCGTCAGCCATGCGGGGTCTCACCCGATCACCGGATGGCTATGTTGACGTTAGCTCTCGAGGGTGAGGAGGGCATGCTGATTGACGCTTATGAGTTCAGCCTCGGTGAAACCGTGCCAACGAGTCATCTTTTGCGCCATCTTCGGTCCCAGATGTCCTCGGTAACCCCTCTGTTCTTTGTCTTGGGTGAAGATGCGTTTGCAGATCTTCCGAATTGGGTAGCATCCGGCCAGATTCTGGAATTGGCAAACTTAATTGTCATTCCAAGGAATATCGAAAAGGCCCAGGGGTCGATACTCAGTGAAATACCGCATCTGACGGCGATAGACGATAATATGGCTGCAAGCGGACGCGTCTTTCAACTTAGTTTCCCGAAAGTCGAGACGTCCGCGACTTCGATACGAGCCCAGCTAGCGGCGGGCGGGCGTTCGAGCGCGCTTTCTCAATCGGTCGGTGACTACATTGAGCGCCTTGGCTTGTATCGAACCCCGGAAAAGACGGAGTGAGTGACATTTGAATCTTGAAGCGATGAGAGGTCTGGTGCTGGAGGCCTTGGATGAAATAAAGGCAGAAGACGTGGTGGTCTTAGATGTGCAGGGTCAGACCGATATCGCCGACCTTATGATTGTTGCGAGTGGTCAATCCAAGCGACAAATCAAAGCACTCGCCGCCAACGTGGTCGAGCAAGCGAAGGCTCAAGGATTGAGGCCACTTGGTGTTGAAGGGGAGGAAGACGGTGAATGGGTCCTTGTTGATTTGGGAGACATCCTTGTGCATTTGATGCAGCCAGAGACGAGAGCCTTATATGACCTCGAGCGTCTTTGGAGTCTCAGTCCGGGTCAGGTCGAGTCTACGAGAGATGAAGATTGAACTGATTGCGGCGGGCACTAAGCCCCCCCGATGGATCCATGAAGGATTCGAAACCTATCAGAAGCGAATCAAGGGCGATTGTCAGTTGATACTGAAAGAGTTCCCTCTCGCAAAGCGTCACAAGTCCGGTGCCATCGCTCAGTATCATCAGGAAGAAGAGCGGTCGATTCGAGATCAACTCCAGCCAAGGGCGCTCATTGTGGCGTTGGATAAATCGGGGCGAAGCTTTTCCACTGAGGCCTTGGCAGCGTCAATGGCGAGTTGGATGCAGGAGTACCCGGTGGTTCAGTGCCTCATTGGAGGGCCAGATGGATTGGCCCCCGAGTTAATTAGCGATGCGGGGCTCACGTTGAGTTTCTCGCCAATGACCTTCCCACACTTTTTGATGCGGGTGTTGTTCGCAGAGCAGCTCTACCGGGCTTGGAGTGTTATCCATATGCATCCTTATCACAAATAGTAAGTGCCACTGATGGCTGAACCGCTCATCATTAAAGATCATCGGGGTGAGGCTCAGATTTACATCGAGCGGGTCACACTGGGTGCCATCCTGGTTGCGGTGCTCTTCGGTCTATTGCTGCTGCGCATAGGCTATCTTCAGTTTGTACGACACGATGCGTTCGTTACGCGTTCCGATGAGAATCGTATGCAATTGGTGGCCAAGCCACCCTCACGAGGGCTGATCTTCGATGCCGAGGGGCAGATCTTGGCTGAAAATCTACCGGCTCGTCAGCTGGTGATGATCCCCGAACAAATCCGATCACTCGATGAGAGCTTAGCCGCATTGCGCTCGGTCTTGGATCTTGATGAGGCTGCAGAAGAACGGATTCAAGATCTTGCCAAGAGACGTGCGCGACGATTTGAAGCAGCCCCTGTGATGTACAACTTGACCGATGAAGAAGTGGCTCGTTTTGAAGCCAATCGAATGCGGCTGCCAGGGTTTGCTGTGCGGGCTGAATTACTTCGGCACTATCCTCGAGCAGAGTTGACCGCGCATGCGGTGGGCTCGGTCAGGATGATCACCGACGAGGACCAGCGACTGATTGATGCGGCGGCTTATTCGGGTACCAGTCACATCGGAAAATTGGGCGTTGAACGGTTTTATGAGGATGCGCTCTTGGGCGGCGTTGGCTTTGATCAAGTGGAGGTGAATGCCAAAGGGCGAGTGATGCAGGTGGTTAACCGTCAGGTACCCAGGCGGGGTGACTCGATCAATTTGTACTTGAATACACGACTACAGAAAGCGGCAGACGCTGCGATGGCTGGCCGTCGCGGTGCCGTGGTGGCGCTTGAGCCCTCGACGGGAGGGGTCCTTGCACTCCTCAGTAAACCGTCCTACGACCCCAACCCTTTTCTCACGGGGTTGTCTCGGTCAGCGTTTAGCCAACTGGTGAATTCCAGAGACTTGCCGCTTTTTAATCGCGCCCTCCAGGGGCAGTACGAACCGGGTTCAACCCTCAAACCCTTCATTGGGTTGATCGGCTTGGTGGCAGGGTACGCGACGACCGACGGCGTAATTGAAGATCCAGGCTGGTTTCGCCTCGAAGGAGAGACGCGGCTTTATCGGGATTGGAACTGGACCAAACGGGACTCGGGCGGTCATGGTCGCGTGCATATTCAGAAGGCGCTGTATCGGTCATGTAATGTATTTTTTTATGATCTCGCACATCGGATGGGAATTGACCTGCTTTCCAGTCAGTTAGATCGATTCGGCTTTGGGCAAAATCTCGCCATCGATCTTACAGAAGCCAAGCGTGGATTACTGCCGAGCCAGGCGTGGAAACAGGAGGCTCGAGGTGCGGACTGGAGACCCGGAGACACGGTGAACCTCGGCATCGGTCAGGGCGACATGCTGGTCACGCCGATGCAGATGGCGCAGGCGGCCGCAATTTTAGCTAATCGAGGTCGTATCCAGCCTGCCGTGATGGCCAAAGATCGATGGGCCGAGGACGCGCTCGAGTCATCGAATCGTTCAGTGGGTCCGATACCAGACTGGGCCTGGGAGACGATCATTGGCGGCATGAAGAAGGTGGTTCATCGCGGCAATCAGCGATTCGGCGAGAATGGGACCGCTTGGGCTTACATCGGGCGCGACATCCCCTACACCATGGCAGGTAAATCCGGCACTGCCCAAGTGGTCGGCATCAGTCAGGGCGAAGTTTACGATGAAAGCCTCATCGATGAGCGATTTCGGAAGCACGCATGGTTTATCGCTTTTGCGCCGGTTGAGCAGCCGTTGATTTCGGTTGCCGTGTTACTCGAAAACGGAGGAGGGGGCAGTGAAAATGCTGCCCCTGTAGCAAGAGCAGTCATTGACGCCTATTTACTAGACATTCTTAGCGCCGAATTCGTGCCTTCGGAGATGCAATCCTTGGCCAGCATCCGATGAGTTTCGATGAACGATCGATGTCATCGACTTGGGGCATCGCTGTCGGGCGAGATCGTCTTTTGCGGGCGCTCCGCTTGGATCCGATGTTGCTCCTCATCATCTTGGTGATAGCGGCATTCGGGCTTGTCGTGTTGTACAGCGCCGCCGATCAGAGCGAGGCAACCATCGAAGCCCAGATTACGAGGTTAGCTCTGGGCCTTGCGATGATGTTGTTGATTGCACAGTTTCCGGCCCATGTTTTTATGCGCTTAGCTCCGTGGCTTTATCTTTTGGGCATTTTATTTTTGATCTTGATTTATCCCTTAGGCACGGAGGTCAACGGTTCCAGGCGTTGGTTGCGAATTCCAGGGGTGCTGCAGTTTCAGCCGTCCGAAGTGATGAAGCTTTGCTTGCCTCTAGTGCTCGCCTGGTATCTCCATGAGCGACATTTGCCGCCGAGGCCAAAGCATGTGGTTGTCGCCCTGTTGCTCTTGTTGGTGCCCTGCGCCCTGATTGTTCTTCAGCCTGACCTAGGGACAGCCCTTATCATTGGGGGTTCGGGACTCCTGGTGTTGTTGTTAGCGGGTATTTCTTGGCGATGGGTGGCCTGGTCGTCTCTCTTAGCTGTCGTCTCTGCGCCTGCATTTTGGTTCCTGATTAAGGACTACCAGCGAGAGCGTATCCTGACCTTGTTCAATCCCGAGCGTGATCCTCTGGGTTCTGGTTGGAATATCATCCAGTCCACGATCGCCATCGGCTCAGGGGGGCTCTCGGGCAAAGGGCTGCTGCAGGGCACCCAATCGCATTTAGATTTTTTGCCCGAAAGCTCAACTGATTTCATTATCGCCGTGTTGGCGGAAGAGCTCGGTTTTCTTGGCGTTGTATTCTTGCTTCTTTGCTACAGCCTTCTGATTCTAAGAGGTGTGATTATTTCGGTAAATGCACAAGACACCTTCGGCCGCCTGTTGGCCGGCAGCATCACGTTCACGCTGGCGATTTACGTCTTCGTGAACATTGGCATGGTGTCGGGTATTTTGCCCGTGGTGGGTGTTCCTCTGCCCCTTGTGAGTTTCGGTGGCACCTCGATTCTGACCTTGTTTATTGGTTTTGGGCTTCTCATGTCAATTCATAGCCACCGACGAATAATGCTGTAACCTTATTGTCCGGTCTAAGCAGAGCGCATGTTGTGAAGTGGTTACAAATCTTAGTTTTAATGTTCGGTGCGGCGATATTGTCTTGCGTGGCGCAAGTCGAAGCCCAAGATGGACAACTCGATCTGTCGAGGGCAGAGGTCCAACAATTTGTTGAGGAGTTGGTCTCTGAAGGGTTTGTTCGGACTGATCTTGAGAAGGTGCTGGGTGAAGCTGAGTATCAGGCGAGCATTATCAAGGCGATCTCAAAACCTGCTGAACGCGTGCTGACTTGGAAGGAGTATCAAGAGATATTTTTGACCGAGCGCCGCGTTGAACAAGGTGTTGCCTTTATGAAGGAACATCGAGCGGTCTTTGATCGAGTCGAGCGCAAATATGGGGTCGATCGATGGGTGATTCTCGCTATTTTGGGCGTAGAAACGTCTTATGGGCGAATCACAGGAAGCTATCGAGTGATTGATGCCTTGACTACTCTGGCATTTGATTATCCCCCTCGCAGTCGATTTTTTCGAGGCCAACTGAAAGCGCTGTTCATCCTCGCGCAAGAACAAAAGCAGGATATTCTCAGTCTTAAGGGGTCTTATGCGGGCGCAATGGGCTACGGTCAATTTATACCGAGCAGTTACAGAGCCTACGCCGTAGATGCAGATGGCAACGGATTTGCCGATATATGGCAGTCGCCCGAGGACATTATCGCCAGCGTCGCTAATTACTTCGCAAAGCATGGTTGGCAATCTGGATTGGTGCCATTGATGCCATTGGACGCCCCGCCAGCAGCACAATCAGCCCTGTTTGATAATGAGTTAAAACCTCAATACCGTCTTAAGGCTCTAAGAGATTCGGGTCTACAGATTCCGGAAGGATTGCGCGATGACGACCTTGTGACATTGCTCGTTTACGCAGGTAAGTCCGGGCAGGAATATTGGGTCGGTAGCCAGAACTTTTACACCATTACGCGTTACAACCATTCGAGACTTTATGCCATGGCGGTTTTTCAATTGAGTGAAAGGTTGCGCGCGCGTGGCGCTGAACCGCTCGCTTCTTAAAAACGTGGTTAGACTTTGGCATTTCGTTCTCGCGTGGGCGCTGTTAGGCATCACGGCGTGCTCGAACACGCCGCGAACGATGGTGGAGTCGATTTTTTCGTCCGCCAACCGGAGTGTTGGGGAGACTGAAAATGCTGCCACCAGCACAGGGACAGAAGGCAGCCTGGATCTCGACGCGGTCTCACAAACCTCAGGCCGCGAGGGCCAAGATGCATCTACCTCGAATGGGAATTCTGATGACGGCGTAGCAGCGCTGCCGCATCAGGGCCTCCTCGACACGGCCAATTGGGAATCTGGCGATAAGGGAGAAGGGGACGAAGAAGTTTCTGCTGAGTCTGGTCAGCGGGGTGCCTCCTTAAAGGACGGCACGCGAGAGGCAGTCGTCGAAACAAGGGCCCTTGAGGCAACTGTGGGTGAAACAGGCTCACCCGACAGCGAACGGAAGCTTGAACTGAACCCGGGAGTGACTGAGTCAGGCGCGACTTCGATTGGTTCGAGCAAAGCCGTCCTCGAGGCAGATCCTCAAGCGCTCAGGACACCTCGAGAGCCTTGGAACAATGATTATGTGATTTATGGGGAACCCTACCGCGTTTTAGCCTCGAGCCTCGGCTATCTCGAAGTTGGAATCGCTTCGTGGTATGGCAAGAAGTTTCATGGCAGAAAAACATCGAACGGTGAACGATTTGACATGTATCAAGTCTCAGCTGCGCACAAAACGTTGCCCATCCCCACCATGGTTCGAGTGACGAATTTAGACAATGGTCGAAAAATTGATTTGCGAGTGAACGACCGTGGTCCATTCCATGACGATCGCATCATCGACTTATCGATGGCAGCAGCCAGGGCACTTGGCTTCTCCGAGCAGGGCACTGCGCCTGTCGTGGTTGAGGCAATGGACGCACTCAACTACCCGGATCAGTTCCCCGAGATCGATACCGAACCCAGCGTTTATCTTCAGGCGGGTGCCTTTCGCTCTGAGGACGCCGCGCTTGAGTTGGTCCAAATGATTGGACAGTCGTTGCCGCCTGAACTGGCGGAGGTTGGCTTGCGCGAATTGGCCAGTGAGGCAACCGAGTCCGTGTTGCATAAAGTGTGGATTGGTCCTATCCAGGATACGGAGCTCGAACAGCGCGTAGAGCAAATATTGAATAAGCTGGGCATCACGAAACCCATGCGAGTGTTGGTCGATTAGCGTCGTCCGGCAGCCCAAGCTAAAATAGCGTCGTAATGAACCGATACGAGTATAGACGAGTGGAAAAAAGTGTCATGGACTGGCAGCGCCGATGTTTTGCCATCTTTGCAGCGTTGATGATGGTCGCAAGTGCATCTGCGGCCTCATTAATCATTCCAGCAGCCCCACAAATTGGTTCGGAAAGTTACATTCTTATCGATGCGACAACAGGTGAACGGCTCGCCAGTGAGAACGAGAGCATGCGCTTGCCGCCCGCGAGCCTGACCAAAATCATGACCAGCTATATCATTGCCGATGAAATCGAGGCTGGCAGAATTACGCTGGACGATCGCGTCCCGATCTCAGTGAAGGCTTGGCGGATGGAAGGCTCTCGGATGTTTATTCGAGAGGGCACAGAAGTCAGTGTTTCGGATTTGCTTCGCGGGATCATTATCCAATCGGGTAATGATGCCAGCGTGGCGATGGCCGAATATATCGCAGGAGATGAGGAGGCGTTTGCGGGGCTGATGAACCAAACGGCCCAGGCGCTGGGGATGACCAATACGCATTTCATGAATGCCACCGGACTACCCGATGAAATGCACTACACGACGGCTGAAGATCTAGCCAAATTAACGCAGTCGCTGATTGCGCGCTTTCCGCAGCATTACAAGATCTATTCCGAGAAATACTTCTCGTACAACGATATTCGCCAGGCCAATCGCAATGCTTTGTTGTGGCGGGACGACACGGTCGATGGCGTGAAGACGGGTCATACGCAAGCGGCCGGTTACTGTTTGGTGGCCTCCGCTGAGAAAGATGACACGCGTCTGATATCAGTCGTCATGGGGACCCGTGACGAACAAGCGCGCGCTGCTGAATCGCAAAAGCTCCTAAATTATGGGTTTCGATATTTTGAAACCGTCAACTTATACCAGGCGGGTGCTTCCTTGAAGCGAGTGCGAGTTTGGTCGGGGCTCCATGAGACCTTAGAGGTGGGTCTCGACGAGGCCGTGGTGTTGACCGTTCCAAGGGGCGCGCGCGAACAGCTGAAAGCCGAAATCGAGCTGCTGCCCGTCATTGAAGCACCGGTGACTCAAGGTCAATCGCTCGGCACGCTGGTGCTCAGCCTGGATGACGATGTGTTGATTGAGCGTCCCGTTGTGGCACTGAATGCAGTGCAGCAGGCCGGTTTCTTTGCCTCGCTGCTCGATGATATCCAGCTTATGTTCCTAGATCTATCGGGTGGAGACCCGCTCGCGCCCTAAGTCGGCGTGGCTCATGTCGACCGACCAGACGATCGTTTTTCCGTGCGCCTATCCCATCAAAGTGATTGGCGAGGAAGATGATGCGTTTGTCTCCAACGTCTGTGACATCGTGGCCGCTCACGATCCCCATTTCTCAAGTGAGAAAGTGGTCGAGAAAAAGAGTCGCGCCGGGCGATATTGTTCCTTGACGATTGAATTGCAAGCGACGGGTGAGGCTCAGATCCTGGCGATTTTCAATGCGGTCAAACAGTTGCCACAGGTCAAATTGGTGTTATGACTCTTCTGGAACGGGGCGGAGCGGATTCGGCGACTGTATTTAAGCACCTGGGGCAAGTTCCGTACTCAGAAACTTATGCCGCGCAACGAGCTTTTACGGAAGCGCGCAGCGCAGAAACGCCGGATGAGGTCTGGTTGCTCGAGCATCCCTCGGTATTCACGATGGGTCAGGCAGCCAAACAAGAGCACGTATTGGCGCCGGGCGAGATTCCAATCGTCCAGAGTGATCGCGGTGGTCAGGTGACTTACCATGGGCCAGGCCAGACCGTGGCTTATTTTTTGCTCGATTTAAAGCGATTGAAATTTTCTGTCCGTGATTTGGTTTCTCTCGCTGAGCAAGTAGTGCTTGATTGTCTCGCGAGTTTGGGTGTTGTCGGTCAAACCAAAGCGGGCGCGCCAGGCGTCTATGTTGGGGATGCTAAAATTGCGTCGCTCGGGTTTCGAGT
>CAYZUV010000003.1:3197-6523 GCA_964481245.1 uncultured Pseudomonadales bacterium | reverse complement strand
CTTGAAGTCCTGGTTCCGGATTTCCGTGGCAGGATGGATGTTGCGCTTTCCATATTGGCGAACACCCCCCCGGATGTGTTCAATCACAACCTTGAGACGGTCCCCAGACTCTATAAAAAGGCGAGACCCGGCGCAGACTATGCGTGGTCGCTTGATTTGCTCGCCCGTTACAAAGCCATGCAGCCAAGTGTTTTGACCAAGAGCGGATTGATGTTGGGCCTCGGTGAAACCTATGAAGAAGTCGTTGAGGTCATGCGCGATTGCCGCGAGCATCGAGTGGACATGCTGACGCTCGGCCAGTACTTACAACCGAGTCGGGATCATTTGCCGGTAGATCGTTACGTGCATCCAGATGAGTTCAACGCACTGGCGGACGAAGCCAAAGCGCTTGGATTTAAGCAAGTGGCCAGTGGTCCCCTCGTCCGGTCATCTTACCAAGCAGATCAACAAGCTGCTGGAGGCGATGTTCGTTAGCACTCACCGCAGGCCGGGCAATCGGCCCTTTTCTTGAACCGAAAGGTTTGCCAGTCGTTGTAGAGTCCATCGTAAGTTGTCAGCCGCCCGGTATGTTCAGAGGCGATACCCAAAATAACTTTGATGGTTTCCATGGCTTGCAAACTGCCCATGACGCCGACGAGTGGCGCAGCAACGCCCGTCGTCGCGCAGTTGATGTCCACGGGCTGGTCGACAGGATAAAGGCAGGCATAGCAGGGGCTACCTTCGACCACTGGATCCCAAACCATGAGTTGACCCTCGAATCGAATCGCCGCTGCAGAGACGAGAGGCGTTCGGCTTAACACGCATGCGCGGTTAACGAGATGCCGAGTTTCAAAATTATCGGTGCAATCGACCACCACGGATGCTCGGTCGGTCAGCTCAAAAATCTCGGCTTCGCTCAGTTTCTTGGGTACCGTATCGATCAAGATTGTTGAATTGATCGTGCGCAATCGAGCTTTGGCGGACGCGGTCTTTTGCTCGTTGAGATTGCCTTCTCCGTGGGCGATCTGTCGTTGCAGATTACCTAAGTCAACATGGTCATGGTCAACCAATGTGAGGTGACCGATCCCCGCGGCGGCAAGATAAAGCGCCACGGGTGAGCCGAGGCCCCCCACGCCTATGATTGCGACATGGCTTGCCAGTAACTTTTCTTGTCCGTCGAGATCGATCTGGGGCAGCAGGATATGTCGGCTGTATCTCAGCAGATCTTCGTCATTCATCTGTGCGTGCCCATCAGTACCCGTGGTCGACGTGTTAAGTCATCGAACGCTTGAACGTCAAAGCCATTCTCTTGCATGAGCGTTACTAACCGTTTTCTTTGATCAATGCCGTGCTCGAATAGTAACGCACCTCCAGGTTTTAAGGTTCTCGTCGCAATAGGCACGATGGCCTCATAGGCCGCAAAACCCTCGTTTTCAGCCACCAGCGCACGGATGGGCTCGTGGGTTAGCGTTTCAAGGTGGGCATCTGTTGGCGCGATATAGGGTGGATTGCTCACGATGAGATCGACGCTATCGAGCCTCAAGGCATCGAGCCAATTCCCTTGAATTAGGGCTGCGTTCGTGCAGGACTTCAGGTTTTTTTGGGCAATCCTCAGCGCTGGGCCTTCGATGTCGATCGCAAAAACGTCCCACTGTGGTTTTGCGGTCGCGAGACTGAGCGCGATGCAGCCCGAGCCTGTGCCCAAGTCTAAGACGACCTTGGGTTGACCATCATCGAGTGATAAGGCGATCTCAACCAGGCGTTCGGTCTCTGGCCTGGGGACCAACGCGCCTGCGGCAATGAACAGGTCGTGCTCCCAAAAGGCTCGATGAGATGTGAGATAGGCAACCGGCTCATGCTGGGCGCGCCGCATGACGAGATCGAGATAACTCCGCGCATTGTCCTCCCCACAAGGAGCATCGTGATGCGCGATCAGCCAGGTGCGGTCGACATTCAAGGTATGAGCAAGCAGGAGTTCAGCATCCAGGCGGGGTGTTTCGAGATGGGCGAGTTGCTGCCTTGCGTACCTGAGTTGCTCGCCAATTGAGCCCGCAAGATTAGCTTGCATCCAAGCCCATCGCATTCAGGAGATCAGCCTGGTGCTCTTGCCTCAATGGATCGATCACGGCATCGAGCTCACCCGCCATGATCTGCTGAAGTCTGTGCAATGTGAGGTTGATTCGATGATCGGTGACGCGACCATCTGGGTAATTGTAGGTTCGTATCTTTTCTGAGCGGTCTCCTGAACCAACGAGCGATCGACGCTGCTCTGCTTGTTCCGCGGTTTGCTCGCTTTTTGCCTTGTCGAGAAGCTTGGCCTGTAAGAGGCTCATCGCCCGAGCTCGGTTTTTGTGCTGGCTTCGTTCGTCCTGACATTCCACGACGATACCCGTGGGTAGATGGGTAATTCTGATGGCAGAATCTGTTTTATTGACATGCTGGCCGCCGGCACCGCTGGCTCGGAAGGTGTCGATTCGTAATTCGTTTTTATCAATGTCGACCTCATCGATTTCCTCGATCTCGGGCATGACCGCAACGGTGCAAGCGGAAGTGTGAATTCGGCCCTGAGATTCAGTCTGAGGGACTCGCTGAACGCGATGGGCGCCTGACTCAAATTTCAAACGGGCGTAAACGTCATCACCTGTTACTCGGGTAATGACCTCCTTAAAGCCACCGTGTTCTCCCTCCCTGCTGCTCAATATCTCGACTTTCCATCGAATGCTTTCGGCGTAACGAAGGTACATTTTCAAAAGGTCACCCGCGAAAATCGCCGCTTCGTCACCGCCCGTCCCAGCGCGAATTTCAAGAAACGCATTATTTTGATCATTGGGGTCTTTGGGTAAGAGTTGGACTTGAAGATCTTGCTCAAGATCGACGAGCATCTTCTCTAGTGCCTTCGATTCCTCTTTGGCCATGTCTCGGATGTCTGGGTCTGTATCCTCTGCGAGGAGTTGGCTTTCCTCTAACTCAGCTTTCGCAAGCTGGTATTTGGTGTAGGTGCTTACAACAGGCTCTAACTCCGCGTACTCTTTCGAGAGTGCTCTAAATTTGTCCTGATTGGCGATGATATCGGCATCACTTAATAGGGCGCCCAATTCCTCGAACCGATCTTGGATTTGCAATAGTTTATCGGTCAGTGTCGATTTCATCGCTAGATCCATTTAGGCCAAACAGACTCGCTGCCATATTAATGAAGTCCTTGTCGTCGCGCTTGCCAGCCTCTCTCAACGCGTGACTGGGTTGGTGGGCAATTTTATTCACGAGCGCTCGGCTCAGTTGGGCTAGCACGGCCTCGGGGTCAGCGCCTCTGGCGAGCTGGGATTTTGCCTTGTCGAGCTCGATTTGGC
>CAYZUV010000003.1:0-3097 GCA_964481245.1 uncultured Pseudomonadales bacterium | reverse complement strand
GATGAGACGCCGGCCTCGCGAAGTTGCTGGCCTGCAAGCGCAGTCATCTCCCCGGCTCCAATTAAAAGCCCGTTGCAACGATTCAAATCACTGAAGATGTTGCGGGCAAGACCGATAGCAGTGGCTGGTGCGGTGACAGAGTGGCGACCAATTTCAGTTTCGGATCTGACGCGTTTCGTTGTGTTGAAAATGTGCTGGTAGATGGCCTGAAGTTCCGGTCCCGCTGAGCCCACTTCAACAGAAGCAAGGAAGGCCGATTTCACCTGACCGAAAATCTGCGGTTCGCCCAAAATCATAGAGTCAAGCCCACAGGCGACTCGAGTAAGGTGATTGAGGGCACCGCTGCCCACATGAGAGTAGATTGCGGGCTCTAAATCCGCAGTCTTGCAGTGATGGTAGCTGGCCAGCCATTCGATGAGGGCCGGACGAATCGTCTCTGACGCAACACAAACAAGTTCAGTTCGATTGCAGGTCGATAAAATAACAACCTCGGACAGTGACAGGGTCGATCGCATGGATTCAATCGCGCCCTCAAGCTCGGAGGCGGAAAAGGCGACGCGCTCCCTCAATTGTATGGGGGCCGTCTCATGATTGAGTCCCAGGACGAGTAAGTTCATTAAGTTCAGTCAGATCACCCGCGGGATCGGATGACTTTAATCCTTCGTAAAATTAGAATGTGGGATTCGCGCGGCCCCCGCGCAGTGCGTATTGTACGCGTGATCGCACTGAAAATCAGGCCAGAGCACCGCCTTTTCCGGGTCAGGTCCCGAATCAAATGGCTCCAAAAATGGTCGTCTTGAGGGAGTTAAGCGACCGCGTCAATTGCATGTCAAAGGTCGCCGGATTCCCGAGTCGATCGTTGGCCCAAGAGTTAGAAGAGTTGAATCAGTGAGATTAGCGTTGGTCGTCCATTTTTTTGCAAAGAGTGCGCTCTGCCGTTGCTCGGCGACACTCTGCGCGCTTCTTCTTGCGGGCTGCTCCACATCGGACACCGAGATGGTATTGACGTCTGACATCGCCCCAGTCGTTGAAGCGGAGGAGGGGGTTCTGAGCCCCGAAGCCGAGACGTTTTCACCGCCGGTCCGCGCCTTTCCTGATGGGGCGCTGTTGGAATTACTGCTAGCTGAGGTTGCCGGTTATCGCGGTGCCTATGACCAGGCCTTGGCCATTTATCATGAGCAAGCGCTTCAGTTAGGCGACCCTGGTGTTGCTGCCAGAACGGCGCGTCTCGCGCGTTACCTGAAAAATTCTGAGGTACTTGCCGAAGTTTCGGCGGTCTGGGCGGCGCTCGAGCCTGAGAATATTGAGCCGCTACAGTATTTAACGGACGACGCGATCAAAAACGGGGAATATCAGCAGGCTCTGGGGTATATGGAGACGATTGACCAACTCGGTGGGGACGTGAAGTTTGATTTCTTTGCCTACCGAGCGCAGGCGCTCTCCGTACCCGAGGCTCAAGAACTGCTCGATCGCATGACGCAGATGGACGAAGGAACGAGCCCTCATTTGCAGTTCAGCCGAGCTGCGCTGCTCGAGCGGGTAGGTCACTTTGACGCCGCACTGCCGATTGCCGAAGCCTTGAATCTGAATTTCCCCGATGAGGTGAATTACCTGATCCTAAGAGTCAACCTCCTCGATCAGATGGCGCGTCATGAGGAAGCGATGACCCTGCTCTCGGATCACTTATCAAATGAGACCGCTTCCGCTCGAATCCAGAAGCTCTATGCGCAACAGTTACTCAAATTAAAGAATCTAGATGCTGCCCGCGAGATCTATAAAGCGTTGTTGCTCGATGATCCCGAAGACGGTGATGTGCTGTTTGCTTTGGCTTTGCTTGAGATCGAAAACAAGGCGCTAGAAGATGCGCGGTTGCACTTGTTGAGGTTGACGCGCCTGGGTCATCGCCCAGATGAATCGCACTTTTATTTGGGTGTGATTGCAGAGGCCTTGGGCGATCAGGCACTCGCCATTCGAGAATATGAAATGGTGAGAGGCGGCTACCAGTGGCTGCCTGCACTCAGACGAGTTGCCGATCTTATTGCCACGTCAGAAGGGCTGGATGAAGGTCGGCGCTATGTCGTTGAAAGGCGTGAGCGTCTGCCTCATCTGCGCCAGCAATTGATTATGTTGGAAGCACAACTCATCAGTGATCAGGCAGAGCCTCCCATGGTTCTGGCTTTTTTGGATGAAGCGGTCGCTGAAGATCCTGAAAATGTTGCGCTCTTATACTACAGAGGCATGATGGGCCAGCAGTTGGGGCGCATGGATATCCTTGAGCGTGATTTGTCTCAAGTGTTGACGATCAACCCAGAGCATGCGGACGCCATGAATGCGTTGGGTTACACGCTGGCTGATCAAACTGACCGCTTCGACGAAGCGCTCGCCCTGATCACCAAAGCATTGGCGCTCAGACCCGATGAACCAGCGTTCATAGATTCCATGGGCTGGGTTTTGTTTCGCCTCGGTCGCTTCGAAGAGGCGAGATCGCAATTGGAGAGAGCCTATCAGTTGTTTCCGAACGACGAAGTCGCGAGTCACCTGGGGGAGGTGCTTTGGATGATGGGCAAAAAGCGCGAGGCCAAAAAGGTATGGCGCAAGGCCAAGGAGCAGGCGCCAGATAGCCCTTATATCAGCGATGTCTATCAGCGATTTGACCTTTAGCGGTGCCCTTGGGCGGGCGATCAGCGCTGGGTTGCTGTTGCTCGTGAGCGTGGCGGGTTGTCAAAGCGTGTCTCAGCGGAACCTTGATTTTGAAACCGGCGTGGTCGAAGGGCTGCTATCTGTATCCGGTCCAGTCACCCAATCCTTCAAGTTCATCCTAAGACGAGAGTCAGATGGTTTGGAGCGTTTGGAGCTTCGCTCCCGTCTGGGGCTTCGTTTAGGAGAGGCGCTTTTTGATGGTGACCAACTCATCTGGCTGCAAGTCGGCGACCAAATGCTAAATCCAGGCGCTGCAGAGCAGTATCTTGAAGAAACGCTCTCGGTTGATCTTCCCACGAACGCACTGACAAGTTGGCTTCGTGGAAAACCTCACGAGCCTACAACCTGGGAGTCGGACTCTGGCTTCACCGAGCAGGGTTGGACTCTCCAGCGTTCA
>CAYZUV010000002.1:0-51297 GCA_964481245.1 uncultured Pseudomonadales bacterium | reverse complement strand
CGGATCAGGGCAGAGCCCATGCAGTGGGCGCCGAACACAGCGTCGGAAAGCCGATCAGCGCAGGCATCATTTTTATTCCGATGCTGGTCGTTGTCGCCTTCCTCTTTGTACCGACCAGCCAAAAAGTTGTTGGTATTTTGGTCTGCCTGCTGCTCGCAACCGCTGTCGGTTATTTCGATGATCGTGCTCACGGCGGGTGGAGCGAGTATCGATTGGGCGCGCTGGATTTGATGATTTCGTTTCTTGCTGCCTGGGTTCTGTGTGGCGGCCAGCCGATGCAAATATGGTTGCCCATTATGAAAGAGACCATCCTCTTGTCACCTTGGCTTTACATTGCCATGGCAACGCCTTTGCTTTGGATCGCGATCAACGCAACCAACTGCACAGACGGTGTTGATGGGCTGTCCGCCAGTTTGACGAGCATGGGGATCTTGTTCTTGGGTGGGATCCTCTATGGCATTGTCGGTCACGCCGATATTGCGCGATACCTTCTCGTTCCCCACTATGCAGATGGCGCGCAATGGGCCATTCTCGCCTTCATTGCCGTGGGCACATTGGCAGGCTACCTTTGGCACAACAGTTATCCCAGTGCGGTTCTGATGGGAGATTCCGGCTCTAGGCCGGTCGGCTTATTGCTCGGTGTGCTGGCGCTCGCGACCGGAAATCCCTTTTTGATCCTCGTGGTTGCCTTCGTTGTTCTGGTGAATGGTGCAACGGGGATCGTCAAAGTTGCCTTGCTTCGCTTTTTTAAGATCCCCATATTCCTTAATGTTCGTTACCCTCTTCATGATCACGTGCGCCATAACAAGGGTTGGTCTAACACCCAAGTGCTTGTTCGCTTCATGCTCCTCCAAGCGGTGGGCACACCGATCTTGTTGGTTCTCCTGCTTAAAATCAGGTAACCGTTGCGCTTCTGGGCAAAAGCAGAGTCTCTCTATTACTTCTGTTGGAGAAAGGCACCCTAGGAGTCACATTCGCAGAGCAACGGCATGGGTTCGAACGGTTAAGCGGCCAGAGCATTACCTTTGAGGCATCGTTTAGAAAGCGCTCGAATCGCAAGATAAGAATTGACTCTTGTTATTCCACGGGAGGAACGACGCGATCCATGCCTTGCGCTTCCTAGCTGCACAGAGCGCGCTTCTTCTCTTAAGCGTCGTTGGACTTTTCTCGCACATGCACAGAGGGCTATCCCTAAGGGGAGTCATTTTTTGACTAAGGGCAGCCCTGCCAGAACCTTGACTTTGTCTGTTCAAAGTAGGGTTTGGATCTAAAGCTGATCTTAAGCTGAGGTTGCCATTCAGGCTCAGTAATAGAAAACGTGTTCCGTGCACGGATTCGAACCTCGTGGGCCTAGGAGTGCCCTTTGAGCGAGCGCTCGAATTCTGGGTTTAATTTGCTGGTCAAGATATGATCCTCCCAAGCTCCGTTGATCTTCAAGTAGGCTCTGGCTTTCCCCTCAATCTCAAAGCCAAGGCGTTTCAACAACGCACCGCTGCGATCATTTCGCGGGAGGTAGCTCGCCATGACCCGATTGAGTTTGAGTTGATTAAAGACAAACTCCAGACCTAATGCCAATCCTTCTCGCATCAAGCCCTGCCCCTCAAAGGCCTGGCCCAAGGCATAGCCTAGATGACAGCTTTGGACGGTGCCTCGTGCAATTTGTGTGAAGTTCATCACACCCAGCACCTGTGTCGATTCTGCGTTCATGAGGGTCATGCAGCATGACTGTCCCGAATCGAAGTCTTTAATTTGCGCCGCCAATTGAGCCCGCCAGAAGACCTCTGTGAAGAAGGCGCGTGAGCGCTCTGGTTCCCAAGGTTCTAGATGGGCCCTATTTTCGATTCTGAATCGCTGCATCAGTTCCGCTTTCTCCGGTGCGAGCAAGAGAACACGCACCCGTTCACTTGCGAGATTTGGCCGAGACGGCAAGACGGACCTTAGGCCGAACACAATAAGTGTCCTGTTGGCTTAGATGAATGCGTGATCTCCTGATAGAGCAGTTTGAAGGTTGCTTGCCCCCCCAGCGCAGTGGATGCTTGGATATGGCATCTCGCGGCTGAACTAAGGCCTAAGAGGTAACAACGGGCTTTTTGCGCATGGAAACAAGTCATGGTGAAGCCACCGAACGCGATAGGTCTTGCTCATCGTTTTCGAACTGTCGCCGAACCATCACCCAATAAGGCATTTGCGCGTGGACGAATTCTTGCTCGTGTTTAAAGCCTAGACGCGTGTAGAGGCGGATGGCGCGCTGATTGAACCTTGCAACGGTTAGCCTCGCCATAGATGACTTTTGATTTCTCAGCGCGAAACGAACGATTGCGGTCACGATGGGTGAACCCAGGCCCTGTCCGGTGAATTGCGGCGCGACACCTAAGCCAATGTCAACCGCCGCCTCCCTGTAATCGCCCCCAGGCACCCGACCGTCAGCGCCAAAGGACGCATATGCCAGCAGGGTCGAGTCGACCTTCACGCTGTGAAATTGCCATCGAGGATTGAGCAGATTGGCAATGGCCTCGATGGACTCTGCAGGCGGGTTATACCAATCAAAGGGCGGGTCATATCGCCAACGTAACACCCCTTTGGCGTCCTCGGTGGACATAGGCGAGAGCTCAATTTGCTCAACCTTGAGGTTGGCTAAATGGTTTGGGCTAACCAATGCTGTATCCACCATCGACCGGAAGGGAGATACCGGTTACAAAATCACTTGCCGTCGCGGCGAGGAACACCGCGGCGCCAGCCATCTCCTCGATCAGTCCCATGCGTTTGAAGGGCGTCCGATGATTAATCTGCGCCAGCAGGTCGGGCATCTCGCCGATGGGGGCGGTCATCTCTGTTTCGATCCAGCCAGGCAGAATCGCGTTCACGTTGATTGCATGCTGCGCCCAGGCGGCAGCGAGAGACTTTGTGAGTTGAACGATGCCACCTTTACTCGCCGCATAAGCAATCGAGTTAGGACTACCGAACAGTGAATACATCGAACCGATGTTGATGATCTTTCCATTGAATCCGCGGTCGCTCGCACTCGCCAAATCCTCAAACGCCAACTGACAGCAATTCACGACCTGATTCAAGTTGGTGTTCATTACGGACTGCCAATCCTCGAGCGAGAATGACTCGGGCGTCGATCCCCGATGAATGCCCGCGTTATTCACCAGAATATCGACTGGGCCCAGGTCGGCTCGAGTGATGTCGAACAAGCGTTGCAGGTCATTGATGCTCGTCACATCCACCTCGAGAGCGGCGATATCAGCACCAGTGGCTTCCAAGCGAGCGACCGCTGCTCGGTTAGCCTCCGCCCTGCGTCCGCAAATCATCACTCTGGCACCGGCCTGAGCAAGGCCCTCAGCGAGGCCGAGCCCGATGCCCGCATTGCCACCCGTGACAACTGCCACGCGTCCTTTAAGATCAAAAAGTTTCATTGTGCTGCCTCAGATGCCTTCGGTAGACTCAATCGATTGATCGAGGTACTAGCCCTATGACCGAACGAGTCTACTACACGGACCCTTACGCTCAATCTCTGAATGCGACCATTCAGACGGTGGCCCCTGATTACGTCGTTCTTGATCAAACCATATTTTATCCCTTGGGTGGAGGTCAGCCCGGCGACACAGGTGTCATTGAGGTCGAAGGTGTTGAATACGCGATATCAGACACCCTGAAGGGCGATGATGGCTCCATCCGACATTTGTTGCGAGAAGGCACCGCAAGCGGCAATTTATTTGTCGGGGCAAAAGCACGGCTAGGTATTGATTGGCCCCGTCGTTATGCGCACATGAGGATGCACACGGCCATGCACTTGCTAGGGTCCCTCGTTCCTGTACCTGTCACTGGGGGTCAAGTGGGCGCCGAAAAAAGCCGATTGGATTTCGACGTGGGTGAATTAAAATTGGACAAAGAAACACTCACCGAACAGATGAATGCGTTGATTAGAGCCGATACTGGCCTAGAGTTCTCTTGGGTGTCAGATGCCTATCTCGATGCGAATCCAGAGCTTGTCAGAACAATGTCTGTTGAACCTCCAAGAGGCGTCGGAGACATCAGAATGGTGCGTATTCCTCACGTCGATTACCAACCCTGTGGTGGTACCCACGTGCATCGAGTGTCTGAAATTGGCCCGGTTCGAGTGTCGAAAATTGAAAACAAAGGAAAGCAAAATCGACGGGTTCACCTCCAATTTGATTCGGCGTAACCCGTCAATCGAACTTTAAAAGATACCCGCTTCTAGACCGATCGCCACGGCTTCACCCAATTGCTCACATTGCTCGAGGTGGGTTTGTGTAACGGGCGTTTTCACAATCAGCGCTTCCTGCACTTCGCGAAAGCGATAGCCTCGGCAAATTCGCCGAATGCTCTCAAGCGCGCCAACGCCATCTAAGCCCGTTCCGATCACAATCGCCATGGCACGACCTTGGAGTTGATTTTCTGTCGGATAGAACGTCCGCTCAAAAAAGTCTTTTAGCAAACCTGCCAGGGAGCCAAAGTGCTCAGGCGAGACAAAGATCACGCCGTCCATCCAAAACAAATCAAGTTCATCTGCCTCCTGAGGTGCCTTGACCCTAATCGCCACATTGGCCCTTCTTGCGCCAACAAGGACGGCCTCGCCCAGGGTCTTGTTTGTCCCACTTCGGCTGTGAATCAAGATCAAAAGGTGTTTAATCTCGCTCACGAGTTGACTCGCTCTTCGGGTTCTGGCTCAAGGAGCAGGATCGCATTGGCGGAGATATGTCGATAATTGGGCACATCGAGGTTGGCCTTGGCCGCAGAGCCTTTTGTGACGCGGCCGGCAGCGTCAAACGTGCTCTGGTGGCAGGGGCAATAGATGGGTTCTTTGCCAGCTCGCACACTGACCGCACAGCCCAAATGGGTACACTCTGCATAAAAGACGAAGAAATCCTCCCGTTCGGCCCTCAAGCGCCCGGTCGCGAAGCTTGGTTGATTTGACGCCGTAGATGAAGGGTCTTTCAGCAAATCGGAGTCCTTGCTCAGCATTTGCAATTGAGTGACTGTTCGCTTGAGGATTTTGACTTCTCGACCCAACCAAGACACTGAGAGGGTCTCCCCCTGCTTCAGTTCGGATAGATCCACTTCGCGAGAACCCTCCGATTGCCACGCGGGTACCCAATGACGAATAAACGGGTAAGCCAATAGGCCAAGTCCCACCAGTGAAAATCCATTCACGATACGCCTCAATAGCGCGCGCCGCTTGATGGAGGGCTGAGAACCTTTGGGACCACTTGACATACAAACTGCTTGATCAATGACTCTTTGCTGACATGGAAACCTTAACAGGCGTTGGCGGAGGATTGAACGGTCATCGATCGTCAGCTTCAGTGGAGGAGCGAGACCCTTGAAAGGTATCATCTGGCCTGATTTTAGATTTGAGGTACGCGATGTCAGCTCCGATTTTGGCGATTGACTTGGACGGCACCCTGCTTGCGGGATCTGATATTCCAGAGCGTAACGTCGATGCATTAAGAGAAGCGGTCAGTCGAGACTATACCGTTGTGATCGCGACTGCCCGATGGCATCAAATGGCGGCATCTCTGCTTGACCAAATGGGAATTGAGGGGTACGTCATTGCGTGCAACGGCGCGCATATTTATCAGCCCAGTCACCAGTTAGATTTACTGGATTTGAGGATCGATGTTGAGCTCGCCAATGCGGTCATGGATCGCGCCCGGGCATTCGGTGGGCTGATGACAGCAACCTTAGAGCGTCAGGTGGTGGTTTACTCCGATACGGAGGAAACGCGCACGCTCCCGGACTACATTCAGTCTGTTCAGGGATTCCCATACTTTCGCGGGGATGGACCAAGAATGATGTCGTATCAAGGGGGCGCTGCATTTGATCGGTCCAGCGACGACACATGGTCGGACCTATCTTCTATTGCCAGTCTGAAGGCCGCGCTGACGATCGACGACAGCATCGGTCCAAGTGGTCAACCCGTGATAATTATTTCGGCACGTGAAGCGACCAAGGGACGTGCCCTTAAAGCCCTGTGTGACCATTTGGGGCGCTCAGTCGAGGACGTCATTGCCTTTGGGGATTCCGAGGGCGACCTTGATTTGTTTGCGACTGCGGGCACGAGCGTCGCGATGGGGCAAGCACCTCAACGTGTACGAGAGGCTGCGGACTTTGTCACCCTGAGTAACGTTGATGCTGGGGTTGGCGCTTTTATTCGAAAGCAATGGGCGCGCTAATGCAGGAGCATCTCTCGATCGAAGCGAGTGACGGCACCTTCATTCCCGTTTCCTTATTCGCGCCTAATCGAATTCCAAAGGCTTGGATTCACATTCACCATGGGATGGGCGAGCACCGGCGGAGATATCTCGGCTTGATCGAGTCATTGGTCGAAGCAAATTACTTTGTATCGATTCAAGATCACCGCGGCCATGGACCGAACGCTGAGAAGCGAGGGGACTTCGGCCCATCCGGGTGGCGCGCGCTGGTCTCTGACGCGCGCGAGGTGCTGTCGAACATTGCTGAACGTGCCCCCAGTCATAAGCTCATTTTGCTTGGGCACAGTATGGGGACCTTGGTCTCACAGCAGTTACTTCAAAGCGCACTGCCCTCACCGATTGAGCTTCGAGGATTGGTGCTGTCTGGGCATCCCGGACGACTACCCAACTGGCTCGTCCAAGTGTTGCTGGCCATTATCAAATTAGAACGGCGGCGGTTATCCGGCGACCAAGTAAGCGCTTTACTGCGATTCATAGTGTTTGGGCGAGCCAATTCAGCCTTCGCCAGCGAAATGCCCCGCTCGGGCTTCGAGTGGTTGAGTAAGGATATCGAGCGCGTGAGAGACTATGTCAGTGATCCTCACTGCGGTCACTTTGTGACGATTGATAGCTTTGAAAGCATGATGCGTGCGGACCTCGAGTACTGGACTCACGAGCCCCGCCGGATTGAGGGTTCTAGCTTGCCCGTCTATTTTATTTCTGGGGCCCAGGACCCGCTGCATGCTGGGCAACGGCTTTTGAATCCGGTCATGCAGGCGTTTCAGGCCGCTGGCTGGCAACTGAATGCGGATGTCTACCCTGAAGGCCGACATGAAATGTTTCAGGAGACCAATCGAGACGAGGTGATCGCTCGACTGCTTCAGGTCATCAGTGAATGGGTTTAAATCCACCTGCAGATATGCCAAACCAGACTTGAATCACATGGTTCGCCGGTGACATTACTCTGTTGGCTCCTCGGCTGTTCGCGTCCCGCGTTCGCGGGCTCGCGCATGGCTTTCGCGGTTAACGATCTCCTCTAACTCACGCCAGTCCAGGGCAAACCCACTTACCAAACCCCTATGTTTTCCATGCTGGTCCATGGTTCCGCCGGTTCGAGCGCGTCGCCCTTTTGGAGCAGCTCGATTGAGATATTGTCTGGCGAACGAACAAACGCCATTCGACCATCTCTCGGTGGTCGATTAATGGTCACCCCGTGGTCCTTAAGTCGAGCGCAGGTCTCGTAGATATTGTCGACCGCATAAGCCAAGTGGCCAAAATTTCGGTCCCCTTCGCCCAATTCGTCTCCATCCCAGTTATGGGTGAGCTCAACTTGCGCCTCATGATCACCGGGGGCGGCTAAAAAAATGAGCGAGAACCTCCCTGCTTCGACATCATTGCGTCTAATCTGCTCTAGGCCAAGCGCGTCACAATAAAAGGCCAAGGAGGCGTCAATGTCTTTCACGCGAACCATGGTGTGTAGGTATTTCATGCTTTTTAACCGCCTTTGTTGTCTATCTTCGGGTCTGTCTTCGGGGAGTCTATCGCTCGCATCCTATGGTTGCCAACGCCCTCAGGGGTTTGACATCACATCACGACTCGCCAACTTGGATCGTCATCGAGAGGCTCTAAGTGAGTTCTCGGCGCTGGAAATACCGTTCGGGAGCGAGCCTCCACCCACAAAAACCGGGGATGACCAAAGACTGGTTCCATCGAGCATGAGCACGTGGGTCCAATAATAGTCGCCTGGCCGTGAAGGGCTTCGATCCGTCCATTGAATGGAGCGCCTTACTGGCGTTTGCACTTCCTCCGCTCCTTGATCTGGGGCCCAAGCGAGCGTGACTCGGTCTCGGTAACCCGCAACGTCGACCTCACGAGACGCTGGGCTGAGCGCGAGGTCCCCGATCAAAAACTGAAAAGTCGCGGAGGGAATCGAGGCGGGTAGCCGATTCAGATCTAGGAAAAGCGCGTCCTCTACCCCGCTCGAGAGTAGCAAAGACATCGACGCAGGCGATGTTAATGACAACTCCTCCGCGGCGTCTTCGTTGCCCTCGATAAGGTCCTGGTCGATGGAGGCATCAGCGCTGCGTCCCTCTAGCGTTGAGAGATCCGAAACTTCGATTCGGTCGACGTCAAAGCGAAGAACGCTGGGCGCACCGTGGGTCCGAGTCAAGAAATCAACGCGATTTTGCTCGCGAGACATCAAGGTTTTGGCAGCCTGCTTTACATCGGCCGCTTGAACACCGAGTAGCTCATAGCCTGAGCCTTCAAGCGCTAGATAGCCGAGCCATTCTCTGGCATTTCTCGGGAGCGTGATGCCTGGCGCGATTGGGGATGAACTTGACTCAAAGATGAGAGCCAGAGTTCGTTGCCCGGAGACCTCTCGTGCTATTTCAGTCGAGATATCCGATGGCCCCTCCGACGCCTTTTCCTCAGTCCCTTCAGTCAAAGGGAAGAACTGGCGCTTCAAGCGTTCACCATTTTTGTACCAGTCAACCCAAAGCACAGGGTGTTGAGACGTAAGCTCAATGTCTAATTCTCGCTCAGGGTCATCGAGCACTCTTCCGCTGCCCCCATTGACCCTAAACTTCAGAGCAACTCGGTCGCCCATGGAGATAAACGTCGCCGAACCCAGCACCGCTTCGAGCCAAGATGTGTCAGGTTCTGCCCATATACCGGTCCAAGGACCCGTTCCTAATGCTTCGCCCGTAGCGCTGACACGGTCAGTTATGACAGAAAACGGCTCACCCTGCTGGGCAATGTAATCGATCAGCCAAGGATAAGCGCTGGTGCCTTGAGCAATGACCGCCCCTCTCATCCTCCCCCAGCGCCGGTCAGTCGTATTTTCTGGCCGAGCGATTCGCCAGGCGGTTTCTGGATTTCCAGTATGGAGAAAGGCCACTTCACCGTCTGGCCCAACCCCTTCCCAGTGACGGTCGTAACGCACTTTGGTACCCAAGTCTTGTGCGTCTAACACGGCACTGGCAGAGGCGCCTGTTTTAGCTATTTGCTCTAAAGATATCTCCTTAAAATTATGATTATTATAAGGTTTATTGCTATCTAAGACTCGATCTGGAGGCTCCAACAAGGCGCCTTCGCGCGAGCTTGCACGCATTGAAGCAGGTCGTATTGAGGCTGATTCATCACTGTATCCTCCTGAAGCCAACACAGGGTCACTCTCGGTAGGGGCGGTCTCTTCCTCTCGTTGGGTGTTGAAATCCTGTGCTGATCTAGCCAGCCGCATGGGAGAAGGATCGCCTGTCGCCCCTCCCTCAGTTTCAACTGAATCGCCGTCGTGGTTAGAAAAGGGTGCCTGGTCAGGACTGTTAAGCGAGCGTTCTGATTCAACCGTTCGGTCTGCGCCCTCTCCTGATTTTGCTCCCGATTCCTCTCCTAGGCTCTCGCCTGACGGTCGATCAAAAAGCATCAAGTCGTGAAAAGATTTGCCCTGATTCATGGATGTTTGGGGTTCAGTCACTAGCCCGCGTTGTTGTTTGATGGCGTCTTTTTGGAGCAGGCTGTCGTGATCACCAGAAATGCTGGATGTTTCAGCCCATACTGGTACACCTTGAGACATCGTCTCAATCGAGTCCTCATCATTGCCATGCTCTAGCGAGGCTAGCCTGCGAGCCGCGAGAGCGGATTCGTCCACAGTGAGAGGTTTGAGCAGCGTTAAGCGCTGGGCCAGACCTGCCTGATCATCGCCTTCAAAGGCGCTGAGCTTTGTCGAATCGATCCGGGGCAGCGCTTCAAGAGATGTTTCAGAGAAATCTGTCCAAATGAGCGCCTCAGGGGCTGCGGAAACGGTGATCCAGTCCGAGGTTCCTCGAAGACCCCCACCCGGTGTTCGAGCTTCAAATCGCGTGATAGTCCGCTGATTCAAAGTCTGCGAGCTCAAGATGACCTGTTGATTCTCCTCGCTTGAAAGCTGACCGAGAAGACGCCCTTCGCGACGCAGGTCAAGCGAGCGAGGCTGCGTTGGGCTCGGGTGTCCGAATTGATCCAGCGCCCGAATGCTGAGATCAAAAGCCTGCCTTTGTTGAACGAAGGCGGGCGCAGTCAACTCCAATCGGGTCGCTGATCCCGCGATCACTGCCCTTTCCTCAGTGGGAACCTGCTTCCATGAGCTTTGCGAATCGGCTCTGATATGGAGTGGTAATTTGAGGGGCGATAGGTCTGCGGGAGAGCGCAAGATATCTTCATACTCGATTTCAAAGACTGACTCCGAGCGCAATTCCGCCTCAATAGTTAAAACCAGCGACGTGGATTGCGCCAGCCGCTCGATTTGGTGAGGTATTTCCGGGGGTAGTTTGATGCCAATATGGTTGGGAGCGCTCTCGTCCTCAGCCTGCAGACGGTGGGCGGAAAAAGGTGGGCCATCAATCCTGATTTGGGTACCTGGACCCAAGGCGGCCTTTCGGACGACGAATTGGGTCGCCGAATACCACATTGCAGCGGTGAGGGGTTCGCTTCTAGAAAAGTAGGCGCTTAACCGAGAATGTAGTCCATCCTCCGCTTCTAGACTGTCGGACGTGGTATCCCGTGACAAAATTTCTAGGGTCGGGTCAGTCCTGCTCGCCGGAGACGACGAAATAAGCAAGGGATCTCCAGCAGGGCGCTCAGGATTGTCGGGTTCCGCTTGCACGCACTGACCAATTCCAGGGATCAAGAGCAGCAGAAAACTGAATTGCACCCGAATTAAAAGCAAGGGGAACCGAGCCTTTTGGATTTGATTCAACGTGCCTAGAGAGAAATTCGTGGCATCTTCAAGGTCGGCATCTGGCGCTCGACACGGAGGGTCAAGAACCGGGGCTTTTGCCCCAAGGCCAAGGAGAGACATCGATCCATTCATCGCTAAATTATAGCTCGAATAGGCCTCTTGGCCTGAACACCTCAGCCATCATTGGCGTAGCTCTTGGAGGATCGAATTATTGTACTCAAAAAAAAGGCCGCACAAGGCGGCCCTTTCCAACAGAAGCATCGAATTACTGGTACTTCTTGAGCTCTTCTCGAGCAATCACTCGTCGATGTACTTCATCGGGTCCATCAGCTAGGCGCAGCGTCCGCTGACTTGTCCACATGGCTGCAAGCGGCGTGTCCTGAGAGACACCCAAAGCGCCATAAATTTGGATGGCGCGATCGATGACTTTCAAGGCCATATTCGGTACCGCAACCTTGATCGCCGAAATGTACTTCCTGGCTTCTTTATTGCCGATGGTGTCCATCATATACGCCGCTTTCAATACCGAGAGACGACACATGTCGAGCTCAATACGGCTGTCTGCGATCACGTCGTAGTTGCCGCCAAGCTCAGCCAATGGCTTACCAAAGGCCGTTCGACTCAGCGCACGACGGCAAAGGAGTTCCAGCGCCCGTTCAGCAACGCCAATGGACCGCATACAGTGATGAATTCGCCCTGGCCCTAATCGACCTTGACTGATCTCGAACCCTCGGCCTTCACCCAAGATAATGTTCTCTTTGGGCACTCGTACGTTGTCAAACTTAATGTGCATATGGCCATGAGGCGCGTCGTCTTTACCAAAGACATACATGGGCCGAAGAATATCAACGCCCGGGGCGTCGATCGGCACCAGTATCTGTGACTGACGCAAGTGTTTTGGCGCGTCTGGATTCGTAACCACCATGGTGATCATGATTTTGCAGCGGGGATCGCCAGCGCCAGAAATGTAGTGCTTCTCACCATTTATGACCCATTCATCACCATCCAGTACGGCACTGGTGCAAATGTTGGTGGCATCTGACGATGCGACATGGGGTTCGGTCATAGCAAAAGCTGAGCGGATCTTGCCATCCAACAATGGCTCCAGCCATTCCTTCTTCTGCGCTTCTGAGCCGTAGCGCTCCAATACTTCCATGTTCCCAGTGTCGGGCGCTGCACAGTTAAAGATTTCTGAAGCCATGGGGTTTCTAGCCATAACCTCGGCAAGGTGGGCATATTCCAAATTGCTCACACCCGCTCCACCCTGGCTTTCAGGCAAGAAGAAATTCCATAGCCCTGCGTCTTTGGCTTCCTGCTTGAGCCCGTCCATGATCTCCATCTGACGGTCTGTCAATTGCCATCGATCACCGACGTCAATTTCGTTGTAATACTCTTCCGTAAGCGGGTCAATTTTTTCACGAACGAAGGTATCGATCTTGTCTCTGACCGGAATAAGCCGTTCGGGTATGTCTAAGTCCATCATCGTCTTTGTCTCCAATTCAACTCGAGGGCGAAGGCCCGCGCCGCTTCATCCTAACCTAGGTTCAAAGGCAGATGCCAGCGTCATGCAAGCTATTGATGCAACTCAATGGGTCGGGTGGATTGGCGAGCTATTCATGGCTCAGTATCGATCGATGCGACGTTTAGCCGCCGATGAATTTCATCACCGTAGTCTCACCCTGAAAAGCCTGTTGCTTGACCTGTAGCGCGCTAAGTAATCGAGCTTGTAGCTGCGGCAATACGAGATGGCTTGGTAGGGTCAGCAAGTCTCGAATAGATTCTCGCCTCGGGCTCGACAGGCATCCGTAGAGATAGCCATCTGATGACAATCGCAGGCGCGTGCACGCGCTGCAAAAAGGCTCACTCTCATTGGCGATGACTCCAAATGTGCCCTGTCCGGGAATTTTGAACCGAACAGCCGTTGAATCAAACGGCGCATCGGTGCGTTCGTACTCGTAGTCGGTTCCAATCAGGTCCAAAAGACTCTGCATCGAGAGAAAATCTTGCGCGAAGCCTTGACCTTGATTGAGATGCCCCATCCTCATGAGCTCTATGAAACGAAGTTCGATTCCCCGCTCGAGGCAAAACCGCAGTAAAGGTAGGACGTCATCGCGATTCACTGTGCGCATGGGTACCATGTTGATCTTAAGTTTGATGCCTCTGGATAAGGCGAGCTCGATACCTTCCAGGACCGTCTCAAGGTCACCGCCTCTGGCAATTTGCTTGAACTTAAGGGGGTTAAGCGTATCCAGGCTGATATTCAGACGTTTTAGCCCAGCGGCTAAGATGACATCAAGCTTCTCGCTTAATTTCTGCGCGTTGGTGGTCAGGCTGATGTCTTTTAGGTCAAGCGCACCAAGACCGAGTAAAAAATCATCGAATTTTGGCGTGATGAGTGGCTCCCCGCCGGTCACCCGGACTTTATCAATGCCAGCAGCATCTTTTAAATAGCGCACCAGCGTGAGCAACTCATCCGCCCCGAGCTCTTCCCTAGCAGGCATGAGGCGCTTACCGTCAGGCACGCAATAGGTGCAGGCGTAATTGCACGCGGAGGTCAAACTGACACGAAGATTCTTGAATCGACGCCCGAGTTTATCGACGATCATGATGAGTCGCTGGCAGGAGTTTACGTCTGGCGAATTATGGCATGCCGGTTCGCTTTGTGTAACTGATGCGGATGACGAATGTCCTTGGGCCGTTCCCTACCCGGCGCAATGACCCGAGGATTAGAGCTTGAAAGGCCATCATGCAACTCTGCGAAGAAGGGCTCAGGGCGTTTGCGACACTTGCGCCCAGCGCTTCTTAGCTCTTATGAGTGGATGGATCTTACAACTAGAAGTCGCGTCTCGTGACCGCGCTTGAAACTGTTTGCAGCGCTGCTTTAGATGGTTAAATCATTGGCAGATTGGACGTCAATCAAATCGCTCAATCTTAGTGTAAAGGCCTTTGACGGTTGAAGTCGGGGTAAGAGAGGACTAAGTTTCGTTGGCTGCTCCTGGGAAGGTCTCATGATGATGTGGTTAAAGGCCCGGCTTGGGTCATTTCTGATGCAAACGCGCTCGCCTCGTGAAGTGCCGTTATCGGACTTGGGTCAACTTTCAAAAAATTTGATGCCCGGCGATGTGATCTTGGTTGAGGGGCTAACCCGGGTCAGTGATGTGATCCGATGGGTGACCCACTCCCCTTGGACACATGCCGCATTGTACGTGGGTAAGCTCGAGATGATCCAAGACCCAGGCCTCCGAGATGCGATCTTGGCGCACTATCACGGGCCGGAGGATGTTCCTCTTCTGGTTGAGAGTTACCTCAATGTGGGCACCATTGTTCAACCGATCACGGTGTATGAGCAGCATCATCTGAGAATCGCGAGACCCAGGGCCTTAACAGATCGAGATGCCGACTGTGTTGTTCGTTATGCAATCTCTAGATTGGGCGCCCCTTATGACGTGCGTCAAATACTCGATCTCTTACGCTTTCTATTCCCCTGGTTCATCCTTCCAAGGCGATGGCGTTCCTCCCTTTTTGAAATGAACGTAGGTGAGAATACAAAGACGGTCTGTTCAACCATGATTGCAGAAGCGTTCGCGCAGGTTCCCTTCCCGATTTTGCCGCTGGTCAGAAAAATAGAACAGGGTCAAAGCCATTTCTATCGACGCAACCCCAAGCTTTGCACGCCCAGTGACTTCGATTACTCCCCTTACTTCGACATTATCAAATACCCCTATTTTGATGCAGGCACCGACGGCCAGTATTCGCTGATCGCTTGGCGCGCGGCGTCAGAGCTTCAAGACACCCAGCCAGGTCTATATCTTGACCCAGAGTCCAAGTCTGAGGCGCGGACTTCAAGCTAGGGGCTGACGTTTTTTCCTAAGGACCCAGAGAATCGGTCGCTCAACACATTAGCGGATGACTTGGCTCCCGTGCGGCAATCGGGTCCTTGCGCAGACCAATAGAACGTTTGAACTCGTGAGAGTTTGGGGCAAACCAGCGAAAGGCGTTATCTCAGCCGTCAAAAAGGTCATTTCAACGCCTTTGATTAACGTGCCTCAATCGCGGCAATCAACCGATCGACCCAATTGGATTTCCAGAACACACCATTGGATCCCTTGACCAGGATCGTGTCGCCGGGTTCAAGTCCTGAGACGAATTGAGACAAATCAAGATCATCGACGGTTGGTAGGTATCGATACTGGGAGTTTCGAACGTGCGGAGCAAACTGTGACCCAACGAGCAGGACGTCATCGGCCTGCAAAGCCCAAGCACTCGCATCTGCATGCGCTTGGTCTGCAAGATCCCCCAACTCATACATCTCGCCAAGAATCGCTACCCGGCGATTTGCGGATGTTCGAACTAAGCGCTCGAGCGCCGCTCGCATGCTGACTGGGTTCGCATTGTAGCTGTCATCGATGATGGTAATACCTGCAACGTCGATCACCCGGCCTCGCCCGCCAGGCAGCGAGGCATGAGCGAGTGCGGAGATACATTCGTCAAGCGGTTGGTTTAATAAACGCCCAATAATCAAAGCCACCGCCGCTGTCTCTTGATAGGTCGACCCCACGATCGGCGCTTTTCCAATGAAGGTTGTAGCACCGGACGTCGTGCGATCATTGATCTCGAAGGATTGCCCATCCGCATGAAAATCAATCACAAAATCTGCGGCACGGGATGCACCAAAGGTCAGAATTCGCAATCCCGACCGAGGCTGCACAACGTCGCTGAATGCTTCAGGGCAGAGCAACAACCCAGAATGGATACCCTCGGTAATAGACAATTTCTCTTTTACTAGGGCTTCAAAATTTGGGAAGTGGCCAATATGTACCGGTAGGATATTCAACACAATGGCGAGTTGGGGCTCGATCAACCTGGACAGCGGCGCGATCTCACCCATGTGATTTGTCCCAACCTCGAAGACCCCGAGCCTCGTTTCCCGAGGCATACGCGCCAACGTGAGGGGCACCCCTAGATGATTGTTAAAACTGCCCTCCGATGCATGGTAGTGGCCCTGCTTGCTTAGCATCTGGCCAAGCCAATGCCTAAGTGTTGTTTTGCCGCTGCTGCCCGTCAATGCAACACGTGTCGCATGCGTTGAACGCTCGACAGCCCGCCGGGCTAAGGCATTCAGCCCTTCAAAGGTATCTCGGACATAGACCGATGGGCCGGAGAGATAGGACTCATCGGCGCAAAGATAAGCGCTCGCGCCTCGAGCTAGTGCATTCTGGATAAACTGATGGCCATCACGCTCAGCCCAAGGCGCGCGCAGCGGGACAAAAAGATCGCCGTCTGTCACGCGCCTTGAATCAATTTGAATCCCGCTGATCGCGTCAGTGTGTTGTTCTGAGTCGGAAAGATGACCCTTGGCGGAAGCAGCGGAAATTGACCGCAACTCTTCAGCGGTCCAAAGAGTCGATTTCAATTGGTTTGGTTGATCAGAAGTTGTCACTTCGTCTTCCCATTGACCCGAAAGGTTAACGGTTGCAGCGAGGGCGCTGCCTTTAAACATATCGATGCAGTCCTGCACCATTGGTCAACCGCTCTCGCCTGCGCGCGCTTATTCCTCATGAGTTATCCTGCAATCTTGGGCTCAATTCTTTAGCCTCATATGTTACCCGCTGGGGGACTTTCAAACACATGTTGGCAGATATGAAACAGCTGATCCTGTTCGATTGTGATGGTGTTTTAGTTGACACAGAACCCCTCGCCCACGATGTGCTGGTCGACGCTCTGCAATCGGTCGGGGTCGCGCAACCGCTAAGCCTCGCTGAGGCCTCGGTTGGCCGATCTCTTGCTGACATTAGGTTGATGATGACCCGGCAGGAACCAGCGACCGACTCAGATCAATTCTGGGCGCAACTGATTACAGATACCGAACAAGCCATACTGACCCGTATCAAACCCAATCCGGCCATCTCTCAAGTCATCGAACAGTTGTCTTACCCGATATGCGTGGCTTCGAGCGGTACACATCAAAAAATTCGGACATCCCTCTCGTGCGCGGGCCTACTCAAGCACTTTGAAGGCAAGGTCTTCAGTGCTGAGGACGTAAGACGTGGAAAACCGGCGCCCGATCTATTTTTGTATGCAGCGAAGGCGATGGGCGTTCCACCCGAGGCCTGCTGCGTGATTGAGGATTCAAAACCCGGGCTCAGTGCGGCTGATGCGGCTGGCATGCACAGTATTCACTACTCTGCTGGCGGGGCGTCGAATCACGCCTTTCACGCACGTGATTTTGGTGAGATCCCTCAGCTTCTGGCGTCGATATTCGCCATGCGATCGTAAGGGCCTCTGATGCCGAGTGTCGCCGACGCTAACCCGCCCCGGGGTTGCAAATGCCTATTCTCAAGGCGAGGAGAAACTTTTGCTGAAACGAAGCAAAAACACTGAGTGTGCTACAGATCTCTCCCACTGTGGACTTCTGCCCTTGACCGATAACACGCGTTCTTCCCCTCTTCACCCCAAATGCGGCTCGGAACGCCAGAATGCCTCTAGTTCAAGCGCTAGCGTGGTGCTCGTCAGCGACCTGAATTGCCACCAGAGTGGTAAATGGTGACGATTTTCTTTGCGTTCAAATCGGTGATCGATGAGCAATATGACGCCTCTATCTTGCTCGCCGCGAATCACCCTGCCAGCGGTTTGAATGGTTTTAAGTAAGGCGGGATACCGATAGCTCTCATCATAGCCTCTTGAGTTCGGATGACGCGCACTGATCGCGTCCGCCAGCGCACTCCTCGGAGCAAGGCCTAGGCCAATAATCATTGCGCCAATGAGTAAGTCACCCTTGAAATCGATACTTTCAGCGTATCGTCCGCCTTGCACCGCAAATCCGAGGATAGGGATCGATTCTTTAAAGTCGGCAACGAAGCGTTCGATATCTTCTCTTGAGTCGTCAGGTTGTTGTACTACGGTGCGCACGTTGGGGTGCGTCTCGCTGAACAAGGTCGCGAGCCCAGATAAAAACGCATAAGAGGGACAAAAGACCAGGTAGTTCCCTGATCGCGCGGTGACCGTCGTATGAATAATCGAAACGAGCTGAGGCAGGCTCTGAGTCCGACTCTGATAACGCACATCGATATCTCGAATAATGGCCGTGAACTGGTTCTCGGGCGCGAAAGGGCTTGGGAACCCCACCCACTGGGCACTCGTTGGAACTTTCAGTCGAGATTCGACCCATGACCTTGGTCTCAAGGTCGCGGAGAAGGCAACGACACTTCTAGCTTGCTGTAAATTTTCTTGCAAGCGATCGCCAGGTTCGACGCAGGCAATCACGATCTGGGACTCAGGTTGCCGTTTGATGATGATTCGATCATGTTCAGAAAACTCGCTCAGTCGATCGAAGAATCGATCCAACATCCACCAAGTCTCTAAAAGCGGCATTGGCGGTCGTTCTGGAAAGTCAGAGATCAGTAAGGTGCGCAAGCACGCGTCCGTCAAATCTCTCAGCTGATCTAAAGAGGACGGCGCTTCAATCCACTCCATGAGCTCGGATTGCGCCTTGAGTAAGCGCTTGACTTCTCTAATCACAGCGTTCATCGATTCGTGAAGTTCGCTTCCTGCGTCAATCGATGCCTTCGCGCTAATCACTGTGTTTAGCGCGAGGGTCTCAGAGAACATGTCGATGCTTCTGCTCAGCAAATTATGCGCTTCGTCAATCAGAAAAATATGGTTGCACTGTTTGGCGTCGAAAAATCGTCTCAACCTAACACGTGGATCGAAGCCGTAGTTGTAGTCCGCAATGATGACGTCGCACTCTCGCGCAAAATCTAAATTAAGTTCAAACGGACAAAGCTCGTGCGTTTCTGCAACGGCACGCACGTGTTCAGCACTTACATGCTCTCCCCTCTTCAACAAGCGAAGGGCTGCTAGCCCCTCGTCCACTCGATCGTAATAACCACGAGCATAACGACAGACATCTGCATCGCAGGGCAGCTCTGGATTTGGACACAGCGACCGTTTGGCAGTGATGGTTGTGCTGGCAAGGTGCAGGTCATGGCTTTGACGAATCAGCGCGAGCGTTTTTTCCGCCGTTCGCTGACCATCGACTTTCGCGGAGAAGTAAAAAATTTTTTCCACAGGCCGTTCTGGAAACACCTTGAGCGCTGGGAAAAGAACACCCAGCGTCTTGCCCAGACCGGTGGGCGCTTCGATCCATGTCTGTTGAACGACTCCCGCCAGGGCTCTATAAGTGGTCGTCGCGAGTGATCGTTGATGTGGTCGATACTCGGCCATGGGATAGACAAGTTGCTTGATTGAGGTGTCACGGGCGGCCTGCCACGCTTTCACTAGGCCCTGATCTCGAATCCAGCTTCGGATTCTCGATTCTGCAAAGTGGCAGAGGTCCTCGCTGGTCCATTCGATTCGAACCGGCATTTCTTGGAGAGAGTCAGGATGCACATAGGTGAGTTGCCCCACGACCCGTTCACTTCGGTCCACCATCATCACCATCCACGCGTACCAGTGCAGCTGCTCTGTGTGTTGTGCGTGGCCGCGTAAGTCCGTCCCTACGACCACCTTGCGTGACGTTTTTATCTCCTCCAACCAAGCAGGCAAACCAGGGGAAGCTGGCATAAAACCATCCATTCGACCGCGGATTTCGAGCAGGCCGATGGGTGTCTCGCGGCGATAGCGGATCGATTGTTCCGCGATGTAGGGAGGTTGTCTTCGCTTCTGTACAGCGAGATGGGTCCTAATGCCCTCCCGTGCCGTGACGCGATGCGTATCGGTCGAAGTGAGATCCCCTGACCTAACCAGACATGCCAATTCGCCGACACTGACTGAGTGCGCAGGCTCAACCCCCCATAGCTCGGGAGCACCGACCTGGATGACACTCGCTTCCTTTGAGGATTCGCTCACTGGGTGATCTTCATGACAGAGCTTGAGATTCCCGCTCGATTGAGCTCGCTCAGCCATTTAATCTGATGGTCCTGAAGCCGATCTCCGGGGCCTTTGACTTCGACAAGCTCGATTTTTTTCTCATGGATGACCACGAGATCTGGGAACCCCTTAGTGGCTTGTTTGGGATTTCTTGCCATGGATTCAAATATGCTGCGAAGGGCCGGCCAAGCAAGACGTTTGAGTATGTGCTCGCAGAGCAACAAATCAATCACTGGCCAAACCACAAAGGGATTTTGAATGCCCGCTTTGCCCTGATAGGTTTGCCTAAATAATTCGAGGCGGTCGGTCGCTCCGTCCAATGCCTCAAACCTCGATTCAAAGCGGGCTTTCCGGCGAAGATAGAAATCTTGATCATAAAGGTCAGCAGGGGCGGATTGATAAGGGTGAAAAAACGCTCCATCAATGGGTGCGAATATGACCTCCCAGAAAAACACACCGAAAAAGCCGCTCAGCAAACAATTCTCGGTGTGGACAGCTTTAATTTCGTGCGCTTTTGCCAACCACTGAATCACCTTGTATTCAACTGAACCTTCGAAGCTCAAAAGCTCACTCCATTGAGGCGTGTATTGAGCCAATGGAATCGTGTGTTCAGTTATTTGCGCAGTGCGATTCAGTAGTTTCTCTGCGTACTTAATGTGAGAGGCCTCCAGCGTCAGATCGAGCAGTTTCCGGGCCAGGTGAGGTACAGAATCTGCTTTCCTTTTCGCAAGAATCCTGAGTTTCCTTTCTAGGTTAATCGGATGATCGGACGCGTCGAACCAGGCCAGTGCGAGCTCCGTTTGACCAAGGCGCTCGGCTAACCTGCCCCCCTCAAACAGAAGTCGATGAAAACGTTGTGCATTGAGGGCGTTGTTTGGCGTGCCAGGAAGGCATGTCAGCAAATAGGACAAATGTTCTGCCAAGCCCTCCGGCGCGTGACCTAGACGAAGTTCATGCTTACGTTGCTCATCGATCGCATGAATGAAGTGCCGAAACAGCATGTAGAGCGCTGCATCATCAAGGACGTCTTTTTGACGCCAAGACGTCGTGGACAACGCGGTGCGCTCAAATCTTCGTTGACCAAGGTCGGTAAGGATCAAGTCTGCAAGAGACTGATGTGCATTGCCAAAAAATGCGAGCTGGCAGCGATCGATGAGTGCGCGGTGCTGAAGTTGAATGATTCTGAAGTCAGGGCTCGGCATTTGTTCGCGAGAACAGATCAGGTGGTCGTCGATGCCTTCGCGAGAACGAATCTCACGAGGAATCGACGCCAGTAACCCTAAAGCCGACAATTCCTTCTTAGTACGAAGGCGAATGGTGAGATCGGGTCGCGATTGAGTCACATCCTTGATCATGTCCTTCGACCTAAGGGTCCGAAGAGCCCGATCGAGGGAGCCGACTTCTTCATAGTGGATTTTATCTGTCCTGAAGAAGTTACCCTTTCGCAAATAGAGTCTTACGAATAATGCGCGGCTTGAGTCCGGAAGAGAGGTGAGATCTAAAAGAACTTGCTGCTGTGAGCCTGAAAGAAAGGCTGCAAGGTCAGTCGACAAGGCGCTCAATACAAAATCGAAATGCTTAAGATAATAAAGCGGGTCGGTTAAAGGGTCTGCGATTAAGGTGGCCATATCGCCTAAGGCTGTATTTATGTACAGTGTTACATGAAGCAAACCCTGACACAACGACCGACAGAGCCGCTTTTATTAATCCAGGGGACCAGTTTTGGAGGTTCAATGCTTCGGAGACAGCGCTTGACGGCCGTGAATTTGGCGCTTAAGCATGCCTCAAAAGGAACCGACGCGAGTGACTGCGAAATCTACGGAAGAGAGCCTTGTGAAGCACGCATCCATTCGCGCTTTCATCCAAATGCAAACTTAAGAGTGCGATCTTTAATTGCCGGTGCGCAACAAGGTGCGCGAACCGGGCTCAATGCATAGTCTATCTGCACAGTCGTCAATCTATCTTGAAGATCGGGGCCGCTCTGCCTGCGGGACCGAGGCTTGGACTTGTGTGAGCACAGTGCATCCAAACGCCGAGCAGGTCATCAATGTCCATACAAGGTAAAAGCGAGCGAGGCCATCGTGCTCGTGTCAGACGTGCCTCCCACTTCTGCGTCAGCCTTTAGTTCGTAAGATCGTAGCGTCGCATCTTGTTTTTCCAACGGCCAGAACGGAACCGGTGAACCAACATCAGCGCTTTGATCAAATAGTCCCCTAAAAGCGCAGCAAATATCCAAGTCACTGATAAAGAGAGGCTCATGAACAATGCGGCGAGCCCAACACGAACGCCAACGAGACCCACCATCGTAGTTAACAGTGGATAGCGGGTATCGCCCGCGCCGCGTAGACAACCACTGAGTGAAAATTCAATACCCATCAAGGGCTGCGCAGCCCCGAGAATGTAAATGAAGATAACGGTATAGCGAATGACATCGGGCTCATTAATCAAAGCGCCTGCCAATTCGTGCGCGAATGGTAGGATAATCGCTGACAACAAGACCATACTGGCAATGGCCAAACGAGTGGCTCGCCAGCCCTGTCGTTTGGCGCCTTCTGGATCTCCCGCGCCAAGGTATTGGCCCACCAAGGTTGCGCCCGCAATGGAGAACCCGAAGCCGACAACGAACGAAACACTTAGAATTTGAACACCAATGCCGTACGCCGCATAAGGCGCGGTGCCGTACTGCGCGACCAGCCACAAAAACCCAACAAATCCGATCTGAAAAACAAATTGTTCAATGGCTGCCGGATAGCCTATTTGGTAGAGCTGAATCAGCCGATGTCGGGTGAAGGAGCCCCGCCCACCGACACCGACCACCAGGCGTTTGCCGTACCAAAGGGCGAGCAGGACCAAGGCGGCCGCCGTAAACGACAAGCCGCTGGCGAGCGCGGCGCCGTTGGTCCCCATTCTGGGCATTCCCCATTCTCCATAGACCAGCGCGTACACCAGAAGAACATTAACGACGTTCATAAAGGCGCCAATCCAAAGGGGTGTTCGCGTGTCGCCCGCAGCTCGCAGAGAGGCCCCCAAAATCATGTTGATAGAGAAGGCAACGTTAAAAACTGATAAGTAGCGAATGAAATCTGCTGCCATTAGCGTGGTGCTTTGGTTTAAACCAAAGATGCCCGCGATGGGCTCGGCGAAGAAGAAGCAAGGGGCAGTCAGAATCAATGCAACCAAATTGCCAGCCGAGAGCGAGGCCGAGGTCACCCGCGCCGCTTCAAGTTGGTTTTTAGCCCCCCAAGCGCGAGCGACCATCGCCGTTGTCCCGGTAGACACAGCCATCAACACGGCTTGGACGGCAAAGAAAATGCGGTGCCCCGTCGTGACTGCAGCAACCGCCTCTGAGCCCAACGCCCCCACGATTTTAATGCTGATGATGCCAATGACCGAGAAGAGCAAGTTGCTTAAGATCGTGGGCCAGGCGAGCTCCCATATTTTCAGCTGGACTGCTTCCTGTTTGGGTTGGTCCAGCGCCTCAGTTTGATCTGACGCGGGCTCTGCTTCGACGGCCATCAAGTCGTCCAAATAGTGGATTCAAACGAACGCGAACCTTACTCCCGGCTGCCTTTGGAGTAAAGCGAAGCTGGGTTTGGCAGACGAATGAAGAAACAAATAGAGCTCAGGAGCAAGGTGAACGCAGGCGTATGAGGCCCCATTGTCGAGCATGAGAATCGCTTTAACCTGGCCGCTCGGAGAGGCTATGAGACATCCTTTGGTTCCCTTGGCGAGCCTTTAGCTCATTCAAACAGCCATGAGCCATTCAAACAGCCCTCAACCTATGCAAACAGCCCTTAATCCACTCAGACAGCCATCAGACAGCCATGGGCCGTCAGCACATTCAAATGGTGGTGTAGCGAGAAGCGCCGTTCGACGGGGTTGTCATCACAATTCCAGCGGCAGAACAACACAGAATTGCGGCGGGCTGGTTGATCACGATCCGAGAGCTCAGTTCATTAGCCAGTCTGCTTCCCTATGCTTGAAACGCTTAAAGGGATGCGCTTTCAAGAGGATGAAGCTATCTTGGCGATAAGAAGCATTCGTCAGCTCGAACTACGACGATCTGTCGGTTCGCGGGTCGGCAAACCGGTAGCCAATACCTCGAACGGTTTCGATGCTGTCAGCCAATGAACCGAGTTTCTTGCGCACGGCCCGAATATGGACATCGATATTACGGTCTACAACAACCACACCCTCCCCCAACGCCCGGTTGAGCAATTGCTCGCGGGAAAAAGCACGTCCTGGGAAGGAAGCTAACAAATGCAACAGTTTGAATTCCGTCGCCGTCAATGGAATCGACTCGTTACTTACGGTCACTTCGTGTCGTTCGACATCAATCACAAGGCTGCCGATGACGATTCGATCGCTTTGAGCGCCATCGTTCGACGCCTGGCCTCTGCGCAGCACGGCTTTAATTCTGGCAATTAATTCCCTGGGGCTGAATGGTTTCGTCATGTAGTCATCCGCACCGAGCCCCAGTCCCAGGATGATGTCAGATTCTTCTTCTTTCGCCGAGACAATGATAATAGGTGTGGATTGCACCGATGAATCTGCTCGCACTTGTTGACAGACTGTGAGGCCATCAAGCTCTGGGAGCATCAAGTCTAAAATGACCAAATCCGGCTTCAGCCGCTTAATGGCCGCAAGGCCCTCACGTCCCGACGCGTATCCCTCGGCGACGAATCCCTCCCTACGGAGGTTGTAAATCAAGACTTCGCGGATATCCGACTCGTCTTCGACGACCAATATGCTCTTGCCGGACATCGATGGCGCTCCAACTCGACTTAAAGAGTAAAAGACCTAGTGCATTAGGCTAGCTTGGAGTAAACCAAAACTGCGTTCGTGCCACCAAACCCAAAACTATTCGACATCACCGTAGTCAACCCGGCTTGATCGATCCGCGTGGTCACGATCGGCGCGTGGGCAACGGCCTCATCGAGTGTTTCAACATTCGCGCTCGCACAGACAAAATCGTGATCTAGCATGAGCAGCGAGTAAATGGATTCATGCACGCCAGCCGCTCCCAGCGAATGTCCGCTGAGGGATTTTGTTGAACTGATCTGCGGGATCTGCTCGCCAAACACCCGTCCAATAGCAGCAATTTCCACTGGATCTCCTGCGGGTGTGCTCGTTCCGTGCGCATTGATGTAGTCTACCGGCCGATCGAGATTCTTGGTCGCAAGGCGCATGGCACGCTCACCGCCCACCCCAGAGGGCGCGACCATATCGGCACCATCGGACGTGGCCGCATACCCGACGATCTCTGCATAAATTTTTGCACCTCTGGCACGAGCGTGTTCAAGCTCTTCGACGACCACAAAACCGGCTCCGCCCGCGATGACGAAGCCATCCCGGTCTGCATCAAAAGCTCTCGATGCCCCAGCAGGGTCCTGGTTGCGTTTAGTCGACAACGCACCCATCGCATCGAAGAGCGCGGTCATAGACCAATGCTCTTCCTCGCCGCCGCCAGCGAAGACGACATCTTGCTTGCCCAGCTGAATTTGCTCGAGTGCACTGCCAATGCAGTGAGCGCTCGTAGCGCAGGCGGAAGTGATGGAGTAGTTGACGCCCTGTATGGAAAAGGCGGTGGCAAGACACGCCGAGACCGTCGAACTCATAGTCCGAGTCACGCGGTACGGACCGACTCGTTTCAAACCCTTCTCTCTGAGAAGATCTGCGGACTCTGTAAGATTTGATGAGCTCGCACCACCCGAGCCTGCGATGATGCCTGTCATTTCGTTGGAGATATCACTCGCATCGAGCCCACTATCCTCGATCGCTTCTTGCATCGCGATATAAGAAAAGCCTGCGGCGTCCCCCATAAACCGTTTGAGCTTTCGATCAATCAACGCGTCTTGGTCTATATCGATGCTACCCGCAACATGGGAGCGCAGACCCATTTCTTCATAAATGGATTGATACCGAATACCGGACCGAGTATCCCTCAAAGCACTGAGTGTGTCGGTGAGATTGTTGCCTAGCGGGGAGACAATGCCCATCCCGGTGATCACTGCTCTTCTCATGGTCTTCAGGCCTTTTCTGCAAGCGGCGGACGAATTAAGGGTTGATGCGCCCTCGACATCGATGACGGGGATTTAAGCAAAATCATCGAGCGACGTGAACAACCCAACTTTGATATCTTCGGCGATATAAATGCGCTGGTCATCCACGAAGACTGCGCAGTCTGCTATGCCCAGAACGGTTTTCCCCTCTCGAATACGGGTCACATCGATCTCGTAACGCACCAGTCGATTAGTGGGTAAGATCTGCCCCCTAAACGCAACCTTGCCACAGCCGAGGGCCCGACCTAACCCACGGTTCCCCTTCCAGGCCAGGTAAAACCCAAGGAGCTGCCAGAGAGCATCTAGCCCCAAACATCCAGGCATCACGGGGTCGTCCACAAAATGGCAATCGAAAAACCAAAGATCTGGATGAATGTCGAGCTCCGCAACAATTCGCCCTTTGTCGGCTTTGCCGCCGCTTTCAGCAATATGCGTAATCCGATCTATCATCAACATTTTGTCGATCGGCAGATGCGCACCACCTGGGCCGAACATCTTCCCGTAACCGCACGCTAAAAGCTCTTCCTTGGTATAGGCGGGTTGTTGGCTGAAACTGGCATCGGTCATGGAACGTCCCTTTAAGCGCAGGTCATAACTGCGTCATGATCGAATTGGCTCGGGAGTATAGCATCCGGTCTCTTCAATTAAACTTTGACTTTTAAGTCAGAAAATGGAAGTTTGGCGTGCTTTAGACATGATCAAAGGTTAAAAAAAGGCGCTTTACTACGCCGGCTCATGCAGCGCCTCTCCAGTATTGGAATGAGTGCTGGAGTAGTTCCATAAGTTTTCGAAAGGTAGAGACAGGTTATGGCGAATATCAGCCCGCTTGCCGTGGTAGATCCTAAGGCTCAAGTTGCCGACGATGCCGAGATCGGCCCTTTTTGCACCCTGGGCCCACACGTCACGATCGGCTCTGGGACCCGATTGATGAGCCACGTGGTCGTCGATGGACACACGCGGATTGGTAAAGATTGCATTGTCTACCCCTACGTAACATTGGGTATTGCCTCACAAGATCTGAAACACAATCTTGAGTCGGTGACCTACACGGACATTGGGGACCGAAACATGATTCGCGAGTTTGTCTCAGTCCATAGCGGCACTGAACCCGATTCATCGACGAAGGTGGGTGACGATTGTGCTTTGCTTGCACACGCGCATGTCGCGCACAATTGCATTGTGGGCAACCACGTTGTCATGAGCCACAGCGCGACGTTAGGGGGGCATGTTCACGTGGGGGATTACGCCAATATTGGTGGCCTGTCAGCGGTTCATCAGTTTTGTCATGTTGGGGAAGCCGCTATGGTTGCAGGCATGGCCAGGGTTGTTCAGGACGTGCTTCCATTCACCATTGCTGAGGGATTTCCGGCCCACATGCGAGTCATTAATAAAGTCGGTATGGAGCGTGCAGGTTATTCGACTGACGACATCAAAGCCGTCCGAAAGGCGTTCAGAATTCTATTTGCGCGAGAACTTAGACTTGAGCAGGCTATGGAGGAAGTCGTAGGTGAATTTCCAGACTCACCGCAGGTTCAGAAAATGTTACGCGCCATCAGCGATTCTCAGCGAGGGTTGGCTCGGCCCGAGTCGGCGACCTTTGAGATGAATGTTGGTGGTGAATAGCGCGCTCAGCAAAAGGCTTTGGTCTGCTACTAGGCGTCCCGCGTTGTGAGGTAAGGCACCGGGCGATGTTGCCTATTCCTAATTTTGAACCCTCTAATCTGTAAAAGGAGCATCCTTTGTTAAAAGCGGTACTTTGGGATTTTGGTGGTGTGCTCACCACGAGTCCATTTGAAGCCTTCAACCGTTACGAGCAAGCGCACAATATCCCGCTCGATTTCATCAGGACGGTAAACGCCACCAATCCAGATGAAAATGCCTGGGCTCAATTTGAGCGCAGTGACATCAGTCCGGATGAATTCGATCTACGCTTTGCTGAAGAATCAGAGGCCCTCGGCCATCGAATCCAGGGCGCGGCGGTGCTGAGTCTATTGTCTGGCGACGTGCGACCCAAGATGCTGGCTGCGCTGAGAACGATCAAAGCGCATTATCGCGTTGCCTGCATCACCAACAATGTTAAATCAGGACAGGGCGCGGGTATGGCGACCACATCGGAGCGCGCGTCGCGGGTTGCGGAAGTGATGAGCGAATTTGATTTGGTGATTGAATCGAGCGAATTAGGTATTCGAAAACCCGACCCGAGGATTTATCAGCACACGTGTAACCTGCTTGGCATCGAGCCGGGCGAGGCGCTTTTCATTGATGATCTCGGTATCAACCTTAAGCCGGCTAAGGCGCTGGGTATGCGCACCATTAAAGTGGTTAGAGAGGACCAAGCGCTTAGCGAATTGTCTGCTGAGTTAGGCCTATCATTGGTCGATTGAGCGAGCTGGAAAGCGCGGTTTGGTCAGCTGCGCTATTCCGTCGAGGCGGTTGATTCAGGCGCCTTTGTGCTGGTCTTGATGGAGGCGCTAGGTTGGATCAACCCGTAGGGCTTGCGCACGTGAACCAGTGCGCAGCGTCACGAGTTCAGGCTCATAGCCTGAATGATGGGCAAATGCATGACGGACACTGTCGTTGTGGGCCTCTAGCGAGCGATTTTGAACCAACGCGATAGCCGCACCGCCAAAGCCCGCGCCCGTTAAGCGTGCGCCCAATGAGCCAGGCGCTTCACGGCTGGCCGACGTTATCCAATCCAAAGCCTCACAACTCACCTCGTAATCATCCCGAAGAGAAGCGTGACTTTGATTCATTAGGTCGCCGAGTGCGACGTAGTCATTTTGCCTGAGGGCTTCAGCCGCTCGAAGCACCCGTCGCTGTTCGGTGCTGACATGACGTAACCTGCGTTTTAATGTGTCATCGGTAAGCGCATCCTTCAACGCAGAGACCTGGTCGTCAGACAACGTGGCCAAATGCCGCAGCCGCTTCTGCCCAATGGTCTCAGCGCACTCTGCGATGACCTGTAGTTGGCGAACCCGTTCTTTGTACGCGCTGGAGGCAAGCGTTCGAGGCACTTTAGTGTCCATCAATACCAGCGAAAGGTCATCCGAGAGCTTTGGCAAGAGAGTTGATTTCAATGTTTGACAATCTAACTGGCGAATGCCGCCCAACAAAATCGAAGACGGGTCCATGATCCCGCAAGGCACGCCGATCCATTCATTCTCAACTTGCTGACACTGAAGGGCGATTGCGAGCCTTTCTGTATCATCGAGTGAAAGGGTGCTGGCTTCTCCTTGAGTCTGTATGCGATTTGCGAGTGCAATAACTGCAAGAAACGAGGCAGAGCTGGAGAGCCCACCCATTTCTAAATTTGATGTCACATAGAGATCAAACCCTGCCCCAATTTGACGATGGGTCGACACGAGCGCATAGCCCTTTACAAAGTCAGACCAGTGCCCTCTTGGCGCCCGGGAGACTTCGTGCGGACGAACCACGACCTGCTCAGAGAAACGCTCCGAAAATACGCGAATTTCTGAGCGTTGATTCGGCCGCATCATGGCCTTGGTCTCGAGCTGAATCGTCATAGGCATCACGAGACCCCCGGCATAATCGATGTGTTCGCCAATCAGGTTAATTCGGCCCGGTGCGGAAATTTCAAACAGGGGGTCAGAACCGAATTGCGCGATGAATCGCTCGCGAAGCGCATTGTGTGTCTCATCGGAGTTCATCAGCTCTGCTCTCGGTTGACCATGCGATATCAGCGGTCAATCAAACTGAATTCGCATGACATAAATCGCTCAAAAGGTGTGTGCGCTTCCATGGTGACTTCAGTCGCAAGTTCCGCCCGATGAATCGCGTCCGGCACGATCATGGGCTCTAGTGCGAGCCCTGGGCCTTTTATCCCTAACTTTTGGCCTGAGTACACTTGCAACCCCGGCGTTGAGGCAGAAAGCGTCATTCGGATTCGAGGGCGTTGGGTGGCCCTTGCCTGCTCGGGTGTCCGGTCATCAAGACGAGGCAGGCCCTCTTCCAAAATCGCGAGTGGCCCTGCGGCGGCCCTCTGAAAATAGTGATCCAGCCCCTCAAATTGCTTGATCTGCGGATGTGGGTCGGAGACCCAAGCACTCAGTGGCGCGCCATGACCGCCAAGCGCCCTCGGCCGGAACGTCTGGCTAACCGCGATCCCGCTTTGGTCATTTTCGTTGCTAACCCTCGAGTTAAGCCACAGGCGCTGTGTGCCAAAGTCTTCGGTTTTACCCAGGCAAAAATAGTGATGCCATGTAGGATTGAAGCAAGTTCGCTTCGTTGACTCAGCTTTTAATTCATAGTGAACGGTCGAATCAAACAAACGGATTTCACAGGAAATGGATACTTGCCCTGGGTAGCCCATCTCCCCTTCTAGAGAGACTAAGTGCGCGTTGAGCGATGTTGCTGCCGGTTCGACTCGCCACACACCCTGCGTCATGCCCCGTTCACCGCCATGAATGTGATGGTCGCCATGGTTTCGGTCAAGCGGAATCGGCTTGTCGTCGAGCGTCAAAGAGGCACCTCGGATGCGACCCGCAACCCGCCCCACGAGGGCCCCAAAAGCGGCGGTATCCGTTGCGTGATCTGAGACTGAAGGCAGCGTTCGCAGGGCCGGAACCCATTGATCTTCTACGTTCACAAAGATCTGGTGTGTCCGAAGCCCAAGATCCAAGACACATACCCTTAAGTGCTTGTTTTCGAGCCAAAATGCTCGCGGCTCAGTCATGAGGGTCACCCCGCCGCAAGCTTGGGCACAAAGTGGAGTTCAGCCGTCGAGCTAAACGTCACCAATAACGGCTCTTGTATGAGTTCACCGTCTAATGCCAGCGCGAGATCCTGGAGACCAGCGTCTTTAAGGTTTGGAAACTTTTCAAGAAGCTCTTGAATTAAGTCTCGATAACTCACTGCTTTTACTTCGGTTTCAAGCGCACCCGTGAGTGTCTCGAGGTGGCTCGAAAACCGAACAACAGCCATGATTAGTCCTTATTTAAAATCATGGACAACACATGCGGTGGTGAGCAAGGAATTTTCGTGACCGGCCGATCAATAGCGTCACTCACAGCGGAGGCGACTGCGCCCAGTGGTGGCACGATGCCCGTCTCACCGACACCCCTTACGCCAAACGGATGGAAGGTGTTTGGGACTTCAACAATAATCGTTTCAATCTCTGGCAAATCAGACGCGAGCGGAATGCGGTAATCCAAAAATCCCGCGTTTTCCATGATTCCGTCACTGTTGTAGACATACTCCTCATTCAAAGCCCAGCCAATCCCTTGAACGGCGCCGCCTTGAAATTGTCCCTCAACGTAGCTCGGGTGAATGGCCTTACCTGCGTCTTGAATCGCTGTATACCGGACTACATCCGTCTTGCCTGTCTCTTGGTCTACCTTTACATCGCAAAGATGAACCGCAAAACTTGGGCCTGCACCGCGGGCATTGACGTTTCCACGCCCCGATATCTGACCGCCCGTTTTCTCGGCAGAAGCACATATTTGCGCCAGCGTCATTTGATCGTCGCCTGCAAGGTTCAACACGACGCCATTTTTATAGTCAACTTGTTCAGCGGTGACATTCCAGAGTGATGCGGCGCGGCTTTTAAGCTGTTCAATGACATCCTCAGCCGCTTCAATCACGGCCATACCCGTGGCAAACGTGGTTCGGCTGCCACCCGTGGTTTGGTTATAGGGTAACGTTTCTGTGTCGGCCACGATCGGATTGAGCCGATTGGGTTCAATGCCAAGGACTTCGGCTGCCATCATCTGCATTGAGGCCCTGGATCCGCCGATGTCAGGAGATCCCTCAATAATCGTCCCTGTCCCATCTGGGTTCAGGTTGAGCGTCACGCTTGATTGCCCACCGATATTAAACCAAAAGCCGGCGGCAAGGCCCCGACCGCACCCCTTTGCGACTTGCGATTGATAGTGCGGCGAACGCCTGGCAGCTTCCAAGCACTCTACAAGCCCTACTTCCTTCAGTTTGGGGCCATAGATGGTTTGAGTCCCTTCTTTTGCGGCATTCAACAATCTGAAGTCGATGGGATCCATCTTGAGTTTCGCTGCCAACTCATTCATGGCCATCTCTGCGGCGAATTCCGCCTGTGGCGCCCCAGGGGCACGATATGCGGCGACCTTTGCCTTGTTGACCACGACGTCATAGCCTTCAACGAAAAGATTTGGAACATCATAGGGTGTAAAGATCGTCATGCAGCCTGGCCCCATCGGCGATCCTTTAAAAGCCCCGGCCTCAAAATGCAGCGTGGCTTCCATTGCAACAATCTCACCGGATTGCTTGGCACCAATTTTTACGTGGGAGCGGCTAGCGGACGCAGGGCCTGAGGCACGAAAAACCTCCTCTCGGCTCATGATCATTTTCACGGGTCGACCGCTCTTTTTGGATAGGATCATCGCGACAGGTTCGAGATAAACGGTGGTCTTGCCCCCGAAACCGCCGCCAATTTCACTCGCAATGACCTTCACTTGGCCGAGTTTCATCTTTAGGAGCTTTGACACCGAGGCTCTGACATCGAAATGACCTTGGGTTGATGCCCAAACCAGCGATGGTGCTTTGTCATCGTAGCGTACGACGGTCGCATGAGGCTCGATATAGCCTTGATGAACTGTGGGGGTCTCGTAAGTGCGCTCCACGATGACATCCGCCTCGGCAAAACCAGCCGCAACATCGCCCTTCTTAAGCTCCATCCTCGAGGCCACGTTTGAGGGTGTGGTTGCAGGCTCTGTCAGGCCTTGCGTTATCATGTCCTCATGAAGTAACGGCGCGTCTTCAGCTAAAGCGGCGTCAAGGGTCATCACAGGAGGCAGAACCTCATATTCGACTTCAATGAGATTCAGCGCCATGGCTGCTGCCGCCTCGCTTGTGGCCGCGATAGCGGCAATGGCGTGGCCGTGATAAAGCACTTTTTTATCAGCAAGCACGTTACGCGCAAGATCTAAGACATCCATCATGGCCTCGCCCGCTGCGAAGGCCTCACTGTTGACCGAGGGAAAGTCTTGGTGCGTCGCAACAGCCAACACATCGGGGTGCGCTTCTGCTTTGCTGACATCGAGTTTCTTAATTTTGGCATGAGCGTGCGGACTCCGAAGTATTTTCCCCCAAATCATGCCGGGCAGACGGAAATCGGCGCCGTAGTTTGCGCGCCCAGTCACCTTATCAAAGCCATCGGGTCTAATTATTCGCTGACCAATATGCTGAAATTGTCTCGCTTCGCTCATATTACGAGGCCTCCTTTAGGACCGAAGCAGCATCCATGACTGCTTTTATAATTTTGTCATAGCCAGTGCATCGACAAAGATTACCCGCCAAGAAGTAGCGAGCTTCCTCCTCTGTGGGATCCGGATTTTGCGCGAGCAATGCCTTGGTTGAAACGATGAGCCCAGGTGTACAAATGCCGCACTGCAAGGCGGCATGTTCTAAAAACTTCTCTTGAATGACGTGCAACTGATCTTTGTCTGCAACCCCTTCAATTGTCTCGATCTGCGCACCTGAGGCCTCAACGCCAAGAACGAGGCAAGCGCACACCAATTCACCGTCCATCACCACCGAGCAAGCACCACAGTCGCCCGATCCGCAGCCTTCTTTGGTGCCCGTGAGAAGCAATTCATTCCTGAGCATATTGAGAAGCGTTGTGCTTGGGTCGATGAGGCATTCAACAGCCTCGCCGTTAATTTCGGTTTGTACATGCGTCTTCATAATGCCCCCTGAGCTCTTTCGGCCGCGATGCTGACCGCGCGTTTGGCTAGCACCCCCACAACATGTCTTCTGAATTCTGCGGTCCCTCTGCGATCTGATATGGGTTGCGACGCAGAGCTGGCTGCCTCTGAGACCGCTGCCAGGGCCTCTTCTGTGATGCTTTTGCCGATGAGCAAGTCGCTTGCAGCATCCACAATGATTGCCGTCGGGGCTACCGCACCGATTGCTAGCCGGGCATCACGACAGATGCCGTCCTCGTCAACGGTGATGCTTGCGCCAGCACTTGCGACCGCAATGTCCATCTCCGTTCTTGGGATAAAGCGCAGATAAGCATCCGAGGTTCTCGCACTCGGCCTTGGCAGCTCAATTTGCGTCAGGATCTCGCCAGCGACTAAACAATTTCGCCCTACGCCCGTGACGAAATCTTCTACCGGGACTGAACGCTCGCCCCCAGGGCCTGCTATATGACAAACCGCGCGATTGGCCATAAGCGCGGGGATGGTGTCAGCAGCGGGCGATGCATTACAAAGGTTACCGCCAACGCTGGCTCTACCCTGTACTTGAGACGAACCTATCAGATACGCAGCTTCAACCAGGCCAGGAAACATCGCTTTGACATCCTCCCGGCGCGTCAACTTCGCGCAACAAAGCGAAGGCCCTAGTCGAAGAGCATCGGCATCGATCGATACCGTCTGCATACCTTCTATCTTTTTTAGGTCAACGATTAAACGCGCGTCACCCACCAATTTTTGCATTTGAATGATGAGGTCCGTTCCGCCCGCCATCACTTTCGATGGCAAGTCACTGCTTGCGAGCAGTGCCACAGCCTCGTCCACGCTGGTCGGCGCGTGGTAGGTTACTGCAACCATAATTCGTTCCTTGTTATTTCTTGGTGCATCAATAGCTGAGACCGTTATAACATGAGTCTAATTGTTGGGAGAAGATCCAAACGAAAAGGGGCTCCACAACGTCGACCAGTAGCTGTTACGGTGCGTGCCTCGATAAGCCGTGAGGCCGCGGTTCTCATCATCTGTGCTAAAGACAGCGCGATGCTTAACGAGCGAAGACCGAGGTGGCGCAAAGCTCCGCCCTAAACGCCCCCGAACTTTAGTCCACCAGATGAACGGCAGCGCCAATCAAGCTCCCCAACAACAATATCAACAGTGGAATTTCACCCACCAACATGCCTAAGCCTCTGGATTTTGGGTCTTTGACGTACCCAATGGCATAAAGCTGTCGTCCGATGAGATAAACGCCGCCCAGCGCAGCAGCTGGATACTGGCCCCAAAGGTAGCCGAAGCAAAAAAGTGAGGGTATGAGCATCACCAGCCGTTCCATGGTGTTGTAGTGGACTCGAAACCATCGATCAAAGGTCTCGTGGCCCGATGTCGCGGGCGCTGGGACGTTGTAAAGCCCTCTGGCTCGACCCACCATCAACCCAAACCCCCAAAACTGAAGAAGCGCGAGCGCGCTCACAAATGCAATGATTTCCATAATGCGACCCTTGTGAATGGTGGTCGAACTTTAACCGAGAAGACTACCCTCGCGCCAAGGATAGTCACATAAGAGTTTGGTGTTCAGGATGGGAATGGCCTACGCTAACAGGGAGTCCTTGGCTCTCGTGTCTCGCGAATGAGGCCTCAAAGTCTGGCTCAACGTGATGGCCAAAGGTCAACAATCGTCCGCTACGATCGTCTTTGAGCGGGTCTTGCCGCACTTGGCCGGCAAGTGTGCTCCGAACACTAAATGCTTGCCAGAGCGTCAGAGTCAAGGATTTTAACATCTCGAAATGAACGGCACCGTTCACTCGGTAGAGCGTGTAAAATGCGGCTACTGGGAAATCGGCTCGCGGCGAGTCTCTGTGTCCCGGCAAGGCTCGCAGAAGCCCGTAAGATGGATGGAAGTCCGGCTTGGCGCGTCTCTGGCCGCGCTGTTTGATCCTAACGATCGAATGAGCCGAAACCGCGGGTTGATGCTTAAGTACTCGCCCGTAACCATGCTTTGACATAGTATCGGTTGGACTTCGGTACTTTTACTTAACTCTTGGACGCTTGATCACGTGAATATTAGGCTTGCCACGGCTCGCGACGCTGAACAGATCGCACGCTTTAACCAAGCGATGGCGTTAGAGACCGAGAACAAGGTGCTCGACTGGGCAACCATTTCCGCGGGCGTCGAGCGCATGGTGGCTTCGCCGGAATTGGGTTTTTATTTAGTAGCGGAAAAGCCAGACGAAACTGGTATTTCAGGTTGTTTAGGGGTCACATTCGAGTGGAGTGATTGGCGTAACGGCCTGTTCTGGTGGATCCAGAGCGTATACATCGCGCCAGACTTCCGCGCCCAAGGCGTATTTAGCTCAATGTATCAGGAGGTCACCGAATTAGCTCAACGTGAGCCCGACGTGATCGGTGTTCGTCTCTACGCTGAGCAAGGCAATCAACGAGCCCTTTCAACGTACTTCAAGCTAGGCATGATTGAGACCGACTATCGCTTGCTTGAGGCTATGTTCAATCGGTCGTCGACGCGATGAACCTGCTGGACTATCCCTCAAATGCGCGCTTTTACGATGAGGTATTTCGTGCTCCCAACCGCGCTCGAGAGGGCATGGGGCCGCTCGCGCAATATTTGCGCAGACTAGAGAGCCAGCAGGTCCGATCAAAGAGAGACGCCGCTGAACTTGCCATCCGCACGTTGGGTATTTCCTTCACCGTTTACTCAGATGGCGCCAACATCGATCGCCAGTGGCCGTTTGATATCGTCCCCCGCATTATCCATGGATCTGAGTGGGATGGCATCGAACAAGGTCTCAAACAACGTTTACAGGCGCTGAACCAATTTATTACCGATATCTACAACGAACAGCACATCATTAAAGAAGGCATCATACCGGCAGATATTCTCCTCTCTTCCAGGGACTATCGGCCGGAGTGTCAAGGCGTCAAACCAAAATATAACGTCTGGGCCCATATTTGCGGCTCTGACTTGATTCGTGATCACACGGGCCAGTTCTTGGTTTTGGAAGACAATCTTAGGGTGCCCTCTGGCGTGTCTTACATGTTGGAAAATCGAAATGTGAGCAAACGGGTTGTTCCAGAATTGCTCAATAAACTGCCTATTCGCCCGATGGATGATTATCCCTCTCAGCTGTTTGATACCTTGTGTTCCATTTCGCCCCGAGCAAAAAAGCGCCCCGAAGTTGTGGTGCTCACGCCAGGCATCTACAACTCTGCTTATTTTGAGCACGCCTTCCTCGCTCAAAGAATGGGCGCCGAACTGGTCGAGGGTGGCGATCTGTTTGTCGATTCTGACGATTGTGTCTACATGAAAACCGTCGAGGGCGCCTCTCGAGTCGACGTTATTTATCGACGGATTGATGATTTATTCCTCGATCCGGAAGTGTTCCATCCCGGTTCGATGCTGGGCGTCCCCGGCCTCATGCGTGCGTGGCTAAACGGCAATGTTGCCTTGGCCAATGCGCCCGGCGTCGGCGTTGCGGACGACAAAGTGGTATACACCTATGTACCAGACATGATTCGGTTTTATCTGGGTGAAGAACCGATTTTGCCGAATGTGCCCAGTTATCTCTGCTCTGATCCAGACCAACGCGCGTTTGTGCTCGATCATTTGGAGTCATTGGTGGTCAAGCCTGCCAACGAGTCGGGAGGATACGGCATGTTCATAGGCTCAAAGGCGGCACCAGAGGAGTTCGATGAAATTACCCGGCTCATCAAGAAATCACCCAGAAACTATATGGCTCAACCCATAATTAGCCTCTCGACCGCTCCCACGCTCATTGATCAGCAGCTCGAGCCCCGTCATGTCGATTTGCGACCATTCACCCTTCAAGGTGCAGAGTCTTATGTGACCGCTGGCGGGTTAACGAGGGTGGCACTGGTCAAGGGCTCTTTGGTGGTCAATTCATCGCAGGGGGGTGGCAGTAAAGACACCTGGGTTGTTGACTTCGACAGGGTGCATTGAATCATGCTGTCACGCGTTGCAGAGCGTTTATACTGGTTCGGACGATACCTAGAACGCGCCGAGTCCACTGCCCGGTTGCTCTCGGTTTATACCAATTTATTGTTGGATCTTCCCAACGTTCAATTCTTGTGGCCCGCTTTGGTCCAGATTACCGGCTATGAGCAAGGGTTTCACCAACGGTTCAAGCACACGACTGAGCGCAATGTCGTTAGGTTTTTGCTCGATGATCCGCGGTGCTCTCTCCGATACTGCGTCACGCAAGCAAGGGAAAATGTGCGCACCAGCCGAGATCTCATGCCCAATGAAGCTTGGGAAAAGATTAACGAGCTTCAGTTGCTTTTGAGTCAAACTGACCTTGGAAGGATCAGCCGAGAGGATCGGCATATCCTCTTGAGCAATGTGATTGACTTATGTCTTGAGTTGACCGGCTACTTAAGCGGCAGCATGAGCCGGCAACTCCCCTATTATTTCTTGAAGATCGGTCGACAGATTGAGCGAGCAGACATGACCACACGGGTCATTGACGTGGCTTGTTTGAACTTGATGAGCAGTCGAACCGAATCGGATGAAGCCAGTGACAATATCCTTTGGATGGGGGTGCTAAGTTCCTTGAATGGTTACCAAATGTACCGTCAGGAGATGCAAGAGCGCGTTCAAGGCCTGTTGGTAACTGAATTCCTAATGAGAGACGATGCTTTTCCGCGAAGTGTGAGGCACGCAATTCTTGAGGCAAAGGAGAGCCTGTCGAGGCTGCCGCGACATGCTGATGCCAAAACGCTGGCTGAGGCGCTGTCTGATCAGTTAGGCGATCTGGATGTGGCGTCGGTAATTGATTCCGGTCGCTTGCACGCGTTCATTGATGACATCCAGGCGGACATCAGTGCCATTCATGCAAACATTTCGGAGACCTGGTTCTTGCGCTGATAACGCTCGAAACATGCTAGTTTGATTCAGAAACCGAATGATCCCAAGCCTTACTCCAGGCGAGCGGCGGCATGTTGCTGAAAGCCTCTTTGAGGCGTTGGTCCCAGGCAGACTTTACTTGACGTAAGTATTCGCTGCTTTCCTCGAACCGATACTTGCGCTCCATCTTAAGCGTTCCAGCCTGGTACATAGCGACTTCAATCGGGGGACCCACCGTGAGATTGCTCTGCATGGTTGAATCCATGGAGACAAGGCCACAAAGCGCCGCCGTTTCCAGGCTTACCCCTGGCGTTATGATCCGATCTAGGATGGGCTTGCCATATTTGCTTTCTCCAATTTGCAAAAATGGCGTGTCTTTTGACGTGGTGATGTGATTACCCTGGGGATAGACCAAATAGGCTTCGTGCTTTTGATCTTTGATTTGGCCGCCAACGATAAAGCTGGCTTCAAAGGTTTTACCCCCGCCCGTGTGCTTCTCTTGCTGTTCAAGACTCAAAGTCCCCACATAGTCAGCAACTTCTTCAATGGTTTGGAAGGTCCTGAAATTTGGCGACGCATCGGACTTTAGATCACGCTTGATTCGACCAATGACGCCTTGCGTCGTGGCTAAATTCCCAGCGGAGAGGACAATGAGTTCTCGATGCCCGGGCTCGTCAAAGATATACATCTTTGAATAAGTGGAGACATTATCGACACCCGCGTTGGTGCGGGAATCACTAACGAAACAGAGACCTTCATCCACTCGAATAGCTACGCAATAGGTCATACGATTTGAGTCTTAGTTACCTTGAAGGGGTTAATGGGGCTAATCAACGCACCGGCATCATAGCAAAGCCAGCCGCTCCCGCCTTACTTCGCTCAAATTCGGCCAAAGAACCTGAGCGCCTGGCTAAGATGCCTTGAAAGCGCCTTCTTTGCAAAAGCTTTAGAGTAAAAAGAGCCGAAAGAGGACGACTGCCCGTTATGGATGCCGAGAGGGATGCCGCGAGAGATACAGCTAATGAGCGTGAACCAGACCCATGCTGGGACTTAATATTCTCCCTTGCGAGGCACAAGGGCTTTGATCGAGCGCCAAAGCAAGATGCGTTTGATCGGAACTAGGCTGCTGCCTTTGATGAGGCGAGAGTCATCCAGCGCGCTGAGGGTATTTGCAACGCAAGCACATCATCTGCTGCGCCTCTAGTTGCCGCAATCAAGACGCAAGGGCAACGATCAGCTTTGGATTCAAACAAGCGTGCTACTCTTATGAAAAGGGACCAATTACGGGTGTCGCTCGCTTTATTGAAACCAGCAGGCGATTCCTTGCGTGCGAAGTGCGGGAAATGGGGAACAGGTCTACATGGTCGCTGTTGCCGAAAGCGAGCCCTGCATCCCTGCCAAATGCGTTTCAATCTTATCCTTCGCGGTATTGTCGGGGTCTGTGAACTGCACGCCGACACCGGGCTTATGAGGATTCTTAACCCCATGACCTGCAACCCACACCACTTTGACGGCGACTGGGATCTGTTCGATTTCATCCAAAAGATCGAGCAATAAGAAAAATTGATCGCCGAGCTGGTAATCGTGATTGCCTTGGAGGAAAAGCCCGCCTTGCGCAATGAAAGGCATGTACCAAGCTTGAAGTTGGTGCATATCAGTGATGGCCAATGTCACCAAGTTTCGCTTGTTTTGCCGTCTCTCGAGCTTTCTCATGCTCTACCCCGCCCTCAATTTGACCGAGTGTGCCCGAACGGCCTCGAGTGCACAACACATCACTCCAGAACACGCTCTAAGTTGATCAAGGTTGCTTCTAAGTGTAGCGCTTGATTAAGACCGGTCATGGTTTTCGATTGAGTCCAGGCATTTTCAACCATTGCTAAAGCGTCTAACCGACGTTGCCAATTGGACTTGCCTCGCAGGTGCGCGGCGATGCCCGATGAGGCTCGGGCCTCCGACGCGAGGCGCACGTCCTCACGGATACTCTCTCGAAGTCGAAGCGCCAAGAGCGCATAGATCTCTTTTGGCTCCGCTAGGTCTAAGGCCTTGCGTCCTAATTCTAGGCTCGAGATTTCTGATTCGCACCAGGCGCAGAGCGCCGTCTCTATGTCGACAAGGCGCTCGGCAAGCCCGCTTGCGATCGCCTCGATCGCCGCCAAGGGCTCGCCGTGAGCAAATGCTAGCGCCTCACTCGCCGAATGGGGATCGGAATCGCCCAATTGGCGTTTGACCCAGTTGAGCGCTTCTTGTGCGCTCGGTTGTCCCAAACGAACACGTTCACAGCGACTTCGAACGGTTGCGAGCAGCCGCTGCGAATCTGCGGTAACGAGGATGAGATAAGTCTCACTGGTGGGCTCTTCAAGAAGCTTGAGGAGCGCATTTTGGGCATTGCGATTCATTCGATCACACCCCTCAATCACAGCCACCTTAATTCGACCTATTTGCGTTGTCTTTTGGCTCCATTCAATTAACTCTCGGATGGACTCGACTTTGATCTGAGCCTCGTCTTCGCGCTTGATAGCCCATCGATCTGGATTGGTCTCTGCCTTGCTCAGTTCGCAACTCCGACACTCGCCACATCCGCCGAGTACCCCTTGCTGGCAGATCAACGTCTTGCTCAGCATGCCACCGAACATCTCCGCTGAACGGGAATCTCGTCCTTCGATTAAGAGGGCATGAGAGAGCGAGCCGCCATTGATGCGCGCTTGTAGCCGCAACAGGCTTTTCGACTGCCAAGGCAATAGCTCACTCATGGACTGTATGACCTCTGATATCAGCTATCCATGCCACAACGGCTTTTGAGACCTCCATCAATGGCGGTGCGGCCGACATCACGGTAATTCGGTCAAACTGGCTCGCTCTTGATAGATAAGCCGCTCGAACTCGATTAAAAAATGCGATGGATTCCGACTCGAAGCGGTCTTTCGCACCGGTTTGTGCTGCACGGTTGAGCCCTTCAATGACGTCCAAATCGAGAAGCACTGTATGATCCGGCTGGAAACTCTCAATGACCGCATGTTCAATTTTTTCGATGAGAGATGTAGGCAGTTGCCGCCCGCCGCCCTGGTAAGCATAGGTAGAGTCCGTGAATCGATCACACAAGACCCAATGACCCGCCTGTAATGCGGGTTTGATCACTTCTTCCAGATGTTGTGCCCTAGCGGCAAACATTAGGGTGAGCTCTGTGACAGGGGCAATCGCGGCCTCTTTTTGATGCAGCAAGACGTCGCGAATTTGCTCGCCAATGACAGTTCCACCCGGCTCGCGGGTTTCGATGACCTTGACGCCTGATTGTCTCAGTGTCTCTGCCATAAGCGGGAGTAATGTTGACTTGCCAACACCCTCGATCCCTTCGACGGAAATCATTTTTCCCCGCATGACGATATGGTCCTCGAGTCTTGATGGATGGTTTAAAAGCCAGAGCTTCCCAAGGGCAGTTTAACGATGGGCCGCTTCCTACTCTATGCCCAGTTGGTATTTTCTCACCGCAAGATTGTGTGCTTTCAATGAGGTAGAAAATTCGGACGACCCATCGCCGCGACCAACAAAGTAGAGCCAGCTCCCCGTGTCGGGCGAGAGTACAGCAGCAATAGACTGCCTGCCTGGGTTGGCGATCGGCGTGGGTGGAAGGCCCTTTTCGCGATACGTGTTGTACGGGGAGTCTATCTTCAAATCTGCCCGAGTAAGATCCCCTGTAAACGAAGACCCCAAGGCATAAATGACCGTGGGATCACTCTGTAAGCGCATGTTTTGGCTCAGACGGTTCAAAAAAACTCTGGCAATACGCCGTTGATCTGCAAACTGACCACTTTCTTTCTCTACGATGGATGCAAGGATCAGGGTCTCGTAAGCGGCCTGAGACCAAATCGATTGATTGATGATGCCATCTCGATCTGAATGGTCAGACACCAGCGAATCGCCCAGCCTTGATTCAAGTTCTGTCCGCATTAACTGATACGCCCTTCGATAGAGCTCAAGGTCTGAGTCTCCCCACTGATAGAAATAGGTCTCCGCCATCAGCAGACCCTCGATTGAGTCGAACTGAGGCGCCAATTCACGCGCAGTCGCTTGACTATCAACAGCGCGTGGATCAGCTCGAATGCCCGGCGCGTGGCGAAGGGCTTCCTGCCACTGCCGAAATGTCCACCCTTCGATAAATGTAATCGATCGCGTGTGAGTGCGACCCGAATGGATCGCTTGAACGAGCGACCAGAGGGTGGGTGAAGCCTTTAACTCGTATTCCCCAGCTTTCAGAGGATAGCGTCGAGCAAGCACGCTCAAAATCAACTGGTCAGTAGCGAGCGTAAGATAATTTGGGCGTGTGGGCCTAATTAGGTGAGCAAGCGCAAGTGCGCCGTCTCCTTCTCGCAATTGGATAGTGGGTTCTGAACCGCTCTTAAGCGGTTGGTGCAACGTAAGCACAATAAAAGCTGCGCCAAGACTCAGCAGCAGACTCGTAAACAAAACTATCCACTGGAATCGACTAACCAGCCTCTTTCGTCGATGGCCGGACTCAGTCTTGCCAACGCGTGAAGATGAGCGTGCCATTGGTGCCCCCAAACCCAAAAGAGTTGCTCAAAACAGCCTGAATGGCCATGGATCTTGCTGTGTGGGGAACGTAATCAAGATCACAATCAGGGTCTGGATTGTCTAGATTAATCGTTGGCGGCGCACTTTGATCGCGGATGGCCAACACGGAGATAACAGCTTCGATTGCACCCGCAGCGCCGAGCGCATGGCCAGTCATCGATTTCGTAGAACTCACTGCCACTGCTTTAGCATGAGAACCAAAAACCGACTTTATTGCGTCCGTTTCAGCAATATCGCCCTGCGGCGTTGACGTTCCATGGGCATTGATGTAGCTGATATCCGATGGTGTTAAGCCGCCATCTGCCAGCGCCATTCTCATTGACGCGGCGGCGCCTGCGCCATTGTCTGCTGGTGACGTCATGTGATGCGCATCCGCACTCATACCAAACCCAGAGAGCTCAGCGATGATCGATGCGCCTCTTGCCTGGGCGTGATCAAGCGACTCCAAAACCAGAGCAGCTGAACCATCGCTCAAGACGAAACCATCACGATCTCTGTCCCAAGGCCGACTGGCCGCCTCTGGGGCGTCATTTCGAGTACTGAGCGCTTTCATTGAAGCAAAACCTGCCATGGTTGTAGGCGACGTTGCTTTCTCCGCGCCACCGGCAATCATCACGTCAGCATCACCATAGGCAATCATTCTTGCGGCAAAGCCAATATTGTGCGTGCCAGTCGTGCACGCTGTTGTGATCGCGATGTTTGGCCCCTGGTAGCCATACATGATCGACAAGTGACCTGACACCATATTGATGATGCTTGAGGGGACGAAGAAAGGAGACACTTTGGCTGGGCCTCTGTTCAGAAGAACCTCATGGCAGGTTTCGATGGTGTTGATACCGCCAATACCGGACCCCATCGCGACGCCGATCCTTAATGGGTCGGTCGCGACCTGATCCAGGCCCGCGTCTTTGATCGCTTGGATACCCGCAACGAGACCCCACTGAATGAAACCATCCATTCGCCTGGCTTCTTTAAGTGGGAGGTAGTCATCAATGGCGAAGTCTGGAACCGCACCACCAAAGGATACAGGATACGCTGATGCATCAAAGGCCGTGATCGGACCAATCCCGCTCTTACCTTCGAGCATGCGAGCCCAAGACGATTCTACTGAAGCGCCCAGCGGGCTAAGCATGCCCAGCCCCGTAACAACAACGCGGCGTTTCGTCATGAAGGTGAACCTAGGAGACGCTAACCAGACTGATCCGAATGGACCAGCCTGGCTAAAACGCTAATTAAAGATGTGCTTCGATATAGTCAACGGCTTCTTTTACCGTTGTGATTTTCTCTGCTTCTTCATCAGGAATCTCAGTTTCGAACTCTTCTTCTAGCGCCATCACCAACTCGACGGTGTCTAGAGAGTCCGCGCCCAAATCCTCAACAAAAGAGGCTTCTAACGTAACCTCGTCTTCTTTGACGCCCAATTGCTCACATACCAATTTGGTGACGCGTTCAACGATTGTGCTCATATCGCCATATTCTCCTGAATAGCAACTCGTAGTTTAAGTTAAAGCGAAGATGCTTTGAAGCGATCTTCTATTATCCATTCGAGCCAGAGGGCCCGAATGTCATCAGTTGAGGTACATACCCCCATTCACTTGGATCGTCTCCCCAGTAATAAATCCCGAATGTTCAGAGCATAAAAAGCCGACCAGGGTCGCAACATCCTCTACCGACCCTAATCGATTCGCGGGAATTCTCTCTAGCATCACTGCGCGTTGCTCCTTGCTCAACGCGCGAGTCATATCAGTTTCAATGAATCCGGGTGCGACCGCATTGACCGTGATATTTCGGGCTGCCAACTCAATCGCGAGTGAGCGTGTGAGCGCTTCGATCCCTCCCTTTGCGGCAGCATAATTCGCTTGGCCGGCATTGCCCATGCGGGCAACGACCGAACTAAGATTGATGATTCTCCCGAATCTAGCCTTCACCATGCCGCGAAGTAAGCCCTGAATAAGGTAAAAGGGGCCGGACAAATTGCCATTGATCACTTGGAGCCATTCTTCGGGCTTCATGCGCAGCGACAAGTTGTCTTGGTTAAACCCGGCGTTGTTGACGAGGATCAACGGAGCCTCATCGAGTGACTTCAGATAGTCCAGAAATGCGTCTAAGGAGTCCCGATTGCCGACGTCGAGCACCGCGCCCTCTCCCTTCGCGCCCAGCATTTTCCCGATGGCCTCGGCACCGGTTGCGCTTGTTGCTGTTCCGATCACGTAATGTCCAGCTTCACTGAGCGCATTCGCGATGCCTTGGCCTATGCCTCGCGTGGCGCCTGTGACCACCGCAATCATGATTGCGCCCCAGTTAAACGCTCTGCTTGCGCGCTGCCGATTTGATCGGTGTTTAAGTTTTTATCGATTCTTTTTATCAGTCCCGATAAGACCTTACCTGGCCCACACTCGACAACGTCCATCACGCCCTCAGTGGCAAGAAAACGAACGCTTTCCGTCCACCTCACTGCGCCAAACATTTGAGCTACAAGATTTTCTCTTATGCGAGCTGGGTCTGAAACGACCGCCGCCGTTACGTTCTGGACGACGGGAATAACAGGGGCCGAAAACTCAACGCTAGCAAGCGCGTCGGCCATCTTATCTGCTGCACCTTGCATCAATCGGCTGTGAAACGGCGCACTCACATTGAGCGGCAGCGCTCGCTTCGCACCTTTTTCCAAGCATGCTGAGCATGCCTTTTCGAGCGCGTTTTGTGTGCCCGAAATCACAATTTGTCCGGGCGCATTGAGATTGGCAGGCTCCACAGAACCCTCAGTGGATGCTGTGACGGATTCGCAGATCGCCAGCACATCATCGTCATCCAAACCCATAATCGCAGCCATTCCGCCTTCGCCGATGGGGACAGCCTCCTGCATCAGTTGGCCACGCTTCTGGACCAACCTAACCGCATCTTCGAACCTAAGGACCTGGCTTGCGACCAGCGCAGAATATTCACCCAAACTGTGACCGGCAACAAAATCAGCCTTCACACCTGAACCTTGAGACAACGTCCACAAAGCGAAGCTGGCGGTCAGGAGCGCGGGCTGAGTGAATTCAGTAGCATTCAGTTGGTCTTCGGGGCCCTCTTGGATCAGATGCCACAAATCGTATCCAAGCGATTCAGATGCCCTATCAAACACAGATATGACGGAGTCGCGGGAGTCCGAAAGCATGCCAATCGCCTGAGAGCCTTGCCCAGGAAAAACAAAAGCGGTGGTCACTGGATGTCCCCCTTTCCGGTTTCGATAACCAAAACGACGCCCTCACCGAATGCGAAGCGCCAGGTCTCTGGAGCCATGGCGATCGAGTAGCGAAAAAATCAGGCTAGTCGTGCTTAGAGTGCGTTTTAGTTGTCGTCACTCGTTCGAGTCACTTTTTTGCCGCGATAAAAACCGTCGGCGGTAACATGGTGACGGCGATGGGTTTCGCCAGTGGTTGGATCTTCAGATAGCGCGGCATTTTTAAGATGATCGTGAGATCGGCGCATGCCTCGCTTTGATCGAGATACTCTATTTTGCTGTACAGCCATGTTTCCTCCCAAGCTCGCGCAATGACGCGGTCTATCATTTTCAAAAGGTTTCGCATCTCCAAGATGCAAAGTAATGCACAGTATGTAAGGCCCCTGATTTAGGCCTTTGATGCCCCACTCAATAAGGCCTTGAGATTGGCAAAAGGTTTTTTCGTCGACGCCTCAATTAGTACTTTGTCGTTTCGTGTCTCAGTCAGATGGCTTAAGGCAACTTCATCTTGATCCACAAGATCGCCCTGGGAGTGAGACTTACCCATGCCTGCCTCATCTAACGCCCAGCCCTCGCTTTCTCCGCTCCTACAGCCTTCGTGCCTTGGCGACATAGGTAAAGCAAGGAGGATAGGATCTTCTATAATATCGCTCAGCGAGACCCACTTACCTTCGGCCAACACCCCGTCCTCATCGGCGGTCAAACACTCCAATGCGTTATTTGAGGTCACGATAAGTAAATCTATTGCTGCCTCGAGATCTAACTCAACCAGCCCTTCGCAGCGGACACATGCCAACGTCATACGCCAACTACATTTCCCACGCACGCAGGCTCGAGACTTTCGATCGACGCCAAACTTCAAGTGAACACTAATTGGATACTCTAAAAGCTGACCCACTGGGGCAAGCTCTGAAAAAGCATCCTTAACTCGAGTTGAACTCCCAGAAAGAAAAATCCCTTCAATTTCAGCATGTTGATCGACCAGCTGAGACCAAACGAAGCGCTTCTTAAGGTGCCCTGCTAACATAAGGGGCGCATCTTAGGCGTCTGGAAAGCGACTGTCAAAAGATAATTTATCCACCCAGAGTAGAGGAAACGGTTTCTCAATGACCTCAATCGTCTTAGCTTCAACTTCTTCATCGCGAAGTAAAATTCTGGAAAGTTTGCGCTTAGCATTTCGAATACTGCCGCCCTTGTTCGATGAGTTAACCTCGATCGGTGAATCGCCAGATGAACGAGCAATCGCCAATGGAGAAGGTAAGGCTCTGAGTGTCATTGATCAGGTCGCCAATGACGCGCTCGTGATTGGGTCTGATCAAGTGGCATTTGATGATAACGGGGTCGTGTTCCATAAATCCGCAACATTAGCCTCCGCAAAGTCGCAACTATCGAGCATCTCCGGCGCTTGGCTTCATTTTGCAACGAGCTTAGTCATCATCCGCAACGGAGAGATCAACCTACGTCACGTAGAGCGATTTTCGACCCGCTTCCGGCACTTATCTAAGCGAACAATTGAAGCCTATGTGGAGGCTGAGCGCCCCCTTGGTTGTGCGGGAAGTTTTATGGCCGAGGCCGCAGGATGGCGGCTCATAGAGGACACCGACGGCAGGGATGTTCGGGTGCTCTATGGACTCCCGGTCATTGCGCTATTCGATTACTTAGAGGCTCAGCGCATCGAACTCCCCTACACCGTCACCGAAAAGGAATGAAGTGCCTGGCCTCGTCGCTTCGCGAAGTAACACGCCTCGACTAGGCCTCTTGCTCGGGTCCCTGGCTAGCCGGCATTGCTCAAAGAGCTGAACCCACGTCGTAGAACCCACTCCGCTGAAAGCATGGTCAGTCTTACTTGGCGGACCGGGTTTGCTGTATCAGGGCTGTAAAGTCTGGGGGTAATGGCGCTTCAACGTTCAACGACGCAAATCCAATCGAACCGGCATCCTTCTCGATCACCGATAAGGCGCTCGCATGCAGCATCATGCGCGATGATCGAAGGTCTTTGTCTTTCCTTGAATCGCCATACTTTGGGTCGCCAATAATGGGATGTCCGCTGGCGGCTGTATGAACTCGTATCTGGTGCATCCGGCCAGTGATGGGCCTCGCGCGCAACCAGGTCATGCGCTTAAATCGCTCGATGACCTCAAACTCAGTCTCCGACGCTTTCCCCAAGTCATCAACACGGGCCACACGCTCACCGCTAGCCAATCGTAATTTAGTGAGGTTGTAATCGACCTTTCTCAATCTTCCAGGCCAATAACCATGAACCAGCAGGTCATAGGACTTCCGGAGCGCCTGTTTTTCTCGCAGGAGTTGTTGAAACCGCCTCAAAAAAGCACGTTTCTTGGCGAACACGAGGAGCCCAGAGGTATCCCGATCAATTCGGTGCGCTAGTTCGATATAAGGCAGATCCTTTCTCTGACTTCTCAGCGCCTCAATCGCCCCCACATGAATCCCGCTGCCTCCATGCACAGCGAGGCCAGACGGCTTGTTGAGGATAAGGAACTGATCGGTCTCTAGCAGAATGCGGTCAAGAATCGGGATGTACTTCGTTGTGTTGGACAGTTGGCGTTGTTCAAGCCACAGCGGCGGCAATCTGACCTGATCCTGCGCGACAAGTTTCACCTCAGGTTTCGCTCGCCTTCCGTTGACCCGCACTTCTCCTTTCCGGATAAGCCGGTAGACCCTCGACTTAGGCACAGTTTTTAGAACCGTGAGCAAAAAATTATCTAGGCGTTGTCCTGCTCGGTCTGTCGTTACGACTTCGATTCTCGAGGGTTGGTATTCGGCTGAAGTTTCCGTCATGTTGAGCTTTCCGAGAACGCTTAAACGCCAACTCAATCCTAATTTGATCCAATGATCGGCCATCGAACCACGCTAGGTGTTTACGTCGAAACCTGTTAGTATCCGCGGGGTTCGAGGTCTACAACCTTGTCCTCACCCAAAGCGTTATTAAAAGTTGCCGAGGGGAAAGACACGAAGCTTATGGGTTGCTTGAGGCTGCGTCCAGTCAAAAGCTAGGGACGAAGCCTGCCACGGGTGGCGCCGAAATCAGCGATTCACCCGCCAAGACATCAGATGGCCTCGAAGGAGATGCAGGCGTGCCTGCTCATGGAGAGGGCGTGGACGTGCCCAAAGCTAACGTCTGAAACAAGGAGCGGGTTGTTCCGACAAGAGGCTAATCCAACGATGCCTCCAGGGTTACCCGGCTCGACGAAAGAAAGTTACCGCCTCCACTATTCATGCATTGACAGCGGATGGAGGCGGGTTAGGTTTAAACACCCGATTTGATTAAGTTCAAGTCAAGAATGCGCTCTGCGCAGGAACTGAGAGAAGAATAAGCGACCCGCTGGCGGCAGCTGGCGAAGTAAATATAAACGTTAAACTAAAGCGGACGATGGAGCCCTGGTTAGTCATGATCCACGAAAAGGCGAGATGTACGCCTGCCGCCAAAGCAAACCTTTAGGAACTTTTTCTAAATCGTCGATCATTTTGGTCGCCGAGCGAAATCAGTAACGCCGTCAACTTCTGTAAGGAAATTGATGGCAGCGAGCAACAGGACGGGTCTCGCCTCAATCGAGGCGGGGCAAATGGTCAGATTCGGCCCCGGCCGCCAACGCCTGATTTCGTTTCGCTCTCAGTACCTGAACTCAGCAATAACAGGTATTGAAATGAAAAGAATGTTAATAAATGCGACGCACGCAGAAGAACTTCGCGTGGCGTTAGTTGATGGTCAAAAACTCTACGACCTCGACATCGAAAGTCTCGCCAGAGACCAAAAGAAATCAAACATTTACAAAGGAAAGATCACTCGGGTCGAGCCAAGTCTCGAGGCCGCTTTTGTTGATTTTGGCGGCAATCGTCACGGCTTCCTACCGCTCAAGGAAATTTCCAGAGAGTATTTTAAGTCGGGGTCAGTGAATCAACGAGGCCGCATCAATATTGCTGACGTTGTCTCCGAAGGCCAAGAGGTCATCGTGCAGGTCGACAAGGAAGAGCGCGGAACCAAAGGCGCGGCGCTCACGACGTTCTACAGTCTCGCAGGTCGATATTTGGTTCTGATGCCCAATAACCCAAGAGCCGGAGGTATTAGCCGCCGGATCGAGGGCGAGGAACGTGAGGATTTGCGAGATGCCTTATCCAGCCTCGAAATTCCAAAAGATATGGGCATTATCGTTCGAACCGCAGGCGTCGGCAGAAGTGCGGAAGAGTTAAAACTTGATCTAAATTATCTACTGCAACTTGCTGATGCGATTAAGATTGCTTCAGAAAGCAAGGCTGCCCCCTTCTTGATTTATCAGGAAGGCGATGTGATTACTCGCGCGGTTCGTGACTACATGCGCGACGATATTGGGGAGATTCTGATCGACACTCAGGACGCTTTCGATCAGGCGTCAGGCTTCGTCGGGCAGGTCATGCCACATTTGAAATCGAGGGTTAAACGCTACGACAGCGACGTTCCCCTATTCAATCGTTACCAAATCGAGGGCCAAATCGAGTCTGCGTTTCAAAGAGAAGTCAGGTTACCGTCTGGTGGCTCAATCGTCATTGATCCAACAGAGGCATTGGTTTCTATCGATATCAACAGCGCCCGCGCGACCAAAGGGGCTGATATTGAGGAAACCGCGCTCAACACCAACCTTGAAGCGGCCGATGAAATTTGCCGTCAACTGAGAATCAGGGATATCGGTGGCTTAGTGGTCATCGACTTCATTGATATGAACTTACCCAAGAACCAACGTGCCGTTGAGAATCGAATGCGCGACGCTCTGGAACTTGATCGCGCAAAGATTCAACTCGGCCGAATCTCTCGGTTTGGTCTGCTCGAAATGAGTCGCCAGCGGATGCGACCCTCACTCCGTGAGACGAGTCATGTCGTTTGCCCCAGATGTGAGGGGCTGGGGACAATACGCGATATTGAATCAACCGCTCTGGCCTTGCTTAGAGTGATTCAAGAAGAAGCCTTGAAGGAGTCCACAGCGCAAGTTCGTGCTTTCGTCCCTATCAATGTGGCCGCCTTTGTGCTGAACGAAAAACGGCCCATGGTGTTGGATATCGAGCGCAGACACA
>CAYZUV010000001.1:0-54357 GCA_964481245.1 uncultured Pseudomonadales bacterium | reverse complement strand
ATAGGTAGCCTCTGCGATGGAGTCATTCGATTCATATTGATCCTCAGCCTGAACTGCGGTGCTGAGGATCAACATAGACGTTAGCAAAATCAAAGAGGATCTTAGATTCCTAAAGACAAACATCGATTCAAAAAACCCCGAAATTAGGTCCCGCTGCTCAACAATCTTCTCCGGCGGGAGCTCTCAGATCACCAGGAGCAGAAAGCCGACCCATCGGCTGATCTATCATAAGGCTACTTCGATTCGCAGCATTCCTAGCAGAACACGCATCACCCGAAATATCTGAAACCGCATCGAAGTCAGCGCTGAGCACTCCAAGTACGCCAGTGACGCTGTTATCAAGAGACGTAATTCTGACCTCGCCATCATTACCCAGTTCACTCGAGGCATCGAGGTAACTATTAATGTCCGCAATGTAGTTTTCAGAGATCAGCTCAATGATGCCCCCGTTACCCGCGAAGGCTTGAGCCACGATCGACGCGTTATCGAGAATTAAAAAGATGGGGTCAATAAAGATATTCCCACCGTTGTCGCCAGCTTCGCTGCCGCCCGCTGAGGCGGTGAGCGTAGCATCACGCAGATAGATCGTATCGATGACTTCGATCGTGATATTACCGCCACCGGAATTCACCGCGTTGGTTTGAACTTCGGCGCCATCAAAAATGTGGAGCCGGTCTGTCGCCGCGAGTGTGATATTGCCCGCGTCGCCGCCGCCATTTGCCGTCACGCTGAGCACGCCGTTGTCGAGGAATTGAATGGTCTCAGCCGCAACAGAGATTGAGCCCCCGAGACCCGCGTCCGAACTTTGGCTCGCGAGAGTCGTACCGCTGCCCGTCAAAACAAAGCCGCCACTGAGATTGATCACAATCTCACCCGCGCCGCCCTCCGCTTCGGTTGAAGTGTCTGCCACAGCCCCACCCGACATAGCGAGTTCAGCTGCGTTAATAATAATGCTGCCACCCTGACCGCCTCGACGTGCGGTGGAGTTGAGTCCAGAACCGGCACCCGCTAGATCGATAGTGTTCGCATTGATGGTGATTGCGCCTGCATCCGCATTCGAAGCCGTCAACGTTGATACCGTGCTACCGCTCTGAATATTCAAATCGTCCACATTCAGTGTAATCGCGCCAGGTGCGCCTGAAGACGGCAAAATGGCTTCTGCTGTAATTACAGCTCCCCCTGTAAGCGTCAGCTTTGGGCTAGTAATTGTGATATCGCCCGCATCACCACCGGTAAAAAACGGCAAGAAATTAATACTATCAACTCGAATACCTGAAGCATCTCCTGCGGCCAGACCAGTCGCATCGATGCTTACACTCTGAGACGCGACAATAGTTACGTTCGCTCCGTCCCCTCGAGAGGCTGCCTGGCCAGTTATTTGCCCCCCAGAGGCCAATACTAATGTGCCCGTATTCAAAGTAATGTCACCACCATCGGAAGTAGTACTTGAAACCGAACTAATTTGGGCTTGATCTTCAATGCTGATGGCATCAGCCGTGATCATGATTTCACCCGCCGCACCGCCTGCCTCAACGGTGCTCGCTGCAATCGCAGTGTTCTTACCAATCATTGAAACCAACCCTGCATTAATATTCACGTCGCCGCCGATGCCGCCGTCGGTGGTATCGGTCGTGATGCGCGCGCCATTGCTCATGACGAGTTCGGTTTCCGCGACCACTTCAAGCATTCCGCCAGTCCCTACGCCTTGGGTGTCTGAAAACACAAACGCAGCATCGAGGGTGACCGTATCGCCCGCTAAATGGATCGCACCGGCGGACTCGCCGCTGGCATCCAAATCAATTTTGTTACCGTCGGCTGCCTCGTTACTGACGGTAATGTCGCCTAGTGAGATCATCGAGTAATCGCGCGCTGCCTGCTCAAGCGAGACCATGGTTTCACCCATGGTGGCTACGATTTCGATATCACCACCTGAGAGGCTGATCGAGCTCTCAGTCAATGTGACGTCGCCGCCAATCAGTGAGATCGCATCAAGATTATCGCCATCTTCAACGGAGATCTGGGTGCCATTAAACGTGATGCCGGCACTCGCCTCACCAAACCCAAAAGCAGAAGGTGCAGCCGTGGTAAGCCCAGATGCTCCGGTATCAGAGACCAACAGCACTGAGTCATCTGCAAAGGTGATGCTGTTGGCCGTTGACAAATGCAAGCTACCGTTAATATCGATGCTAGCCCCTTCGCCAAAGGCGATGCCATTCGGGTTAATCAAAAATAGGTTCGCATCCGAAATGGTGGAGCGCAAAAGACCATCAATCTGACTCGCTGAGTCGCCAGTTACCCGCGCAATGATGTTGGTGATGCTATTGCTTCCAGAGAAGGTCGCAGACTCGCCAGCATCAATGTTAAAGGCGAGAAAACTATGCAGCAGGTTGGTGCCTTTTGTTATGCCCATCTCTTGGGTGATTTGCATATCCCCGGTCAGGGTCTGCCCAGTGTCTTGCAGCGTGATTTCCGCATGAAGGGGCGTTGCCGCTAGGCAACCAAGCAAAGCCGCTTTTAACTGCCATTTAGAATTCATAGCTCACCCCCAAATGAATACCATTGTCCTGAAACGTATCACCCAGCGTGGACTTGTCGCCCAGCCGATGTGCCTTTTGCAGCCTGAATGTCAGTCCGGCATACGTCGCCGTAATCCCCACGCCGACACTGCTGATGTCGCCTTTCGTGTCAACATTCAGTGATACTTCGCTGTTCTCGCCTCGGCCATAGTCATAGAAGAGGTGCCCTTTCACCCCGAGGGACCGTGGTGCGTCGGGTTGAAGAAGCGCGAGCGTCATACCCGCATTGAACAGGACGCCTGAGTCTTTAAGCAGCTGGTTCTCACGGTAGCCCCTGACCGTATCGTGCCCTCCGAGCGCGATTCGCTCGAAGGCTGGCAGGGTGTCACCGGTTTCCTGAACACTCAGACCAAAATTCAGTTGCCAAGCTTCGTCTATGCGATGCACGTATTGGCTCTGCAAACGAAACACGCTGAAATCGCCATCAACCCCCTGCGGATTGGGCGCATCATTTTCATCACTGCCCATTCGGCCAGTGAGTCGCAGCGCAAAACCACTGTTATCGCCGCTCCTCGCCCATTCAACGCCCAGGCTCCAAACCGAGGCTTCCGTAACGCCCCCTCGAGACCCGGGAGAGAAATCAAATGGCATCCCTAGGAGTGTGGTCATGCTCTCTTTTTGCTCATAGCCGATAATGCTCGAGAAGCGATGCGTGCCGGTATCTTTCCAGGCGCTTGTTAACTGGAAACCCGTGGTGTCGGTCTCACTCTCGAGCGCAATTTCGTCAAACGGCTCTTCAACGACCAGGGTGTCACCTTTGGCGTGGAAGACCGCCAGCCGAGAATTCAGCCGAAGCAGCGGCAAGTCATAACGGACCGAATAAGCATCCACGCCATCGGTGTCTTGATAGCCCACGTTAAGTCGATCTCCCCTACCGAGCAGGTTGAGGTGCTCGAGCGCCACTTCGGCCTGCCCTTCGCCCACACTGGGACTGCGATAATTATTGCCGCCAATCGTTAATGAAAACGCATCAGCTTCGACCACTTCCAGATCTAAAACAGATTGGCCACGCTCGGTGCCCGGTTTTAAGGAACCCTTCACGTGGCTAATGGTGTCTTCCCTTTCAAGGCGGCTGATGGCTCGTTGTAAATCCGCCAGCTTGACGGGGCCGGAGGTGCTGGCCTTCACCTTGCCTCGGACGAATGCATCACTCAACCTGCCTGTGGTGCTAAGGGAAATATCCGTCAACTGCCCTTCAATCACCTGGATTCGAATAATGCCATCGCTCACATCTTGGTTGCTTAGCGTTGCACCCGAGGTGATATAACCGGCATTTTGATAGAGCGCTGTAATCGCATCGACCATGGCCAATATATCTTCAGCGTAGACGCGATCGCCCTCATTCACTGGGAGGGCGGTCTGTAAATCTCGATTCGAAAAAACAGTTGCACCACTGAACTCCACACGTTTTAGCACCACGCCATCCACCATAGCGTCAGCCTTGATCGTGTGCGCAATGAGCGTGAGGAGGAGAACCAATAATGTTTTAAATATCGTCATGATCATCCCCTTACTGCGCATTGCCAATCATCAGATAGGGGCTCCAATAATTCGGATGCGCCCATTCCGGATCAGACAAGAGTGATTGTTGCGCAAGCTGCAGCGCTCGTGCTTTGGTTTCTCCCGCTTGCAGTCCCTCGTAAAAGGTTTTCATCAGTTTTGCTGTTGCCTCATCGGCAATGGGCCAAAGCGAAGCCAGCGTGCTTCGAGCACCCGCTTTGAGCGAAACACCAGCGAGACCCAGTGCCGCGCGCTCATCGCCCTTGGCGGTTTCACATGCACTTAACACCAATAAATCCAAGGCGTCTCCAGAGAACCGTCTTGCTCCAACAGTGCTCTGGAGTCGATCCAGGGTGATCTTGTCATCATGGGCAAGCAGGAACGAATTCGCATGATCCCCATCGAAATAACCGTGGGTCGCTAGGTGAACGATGCCGAACTCCCCTTCGGCCAACCGTCGCGTCACGTCTGCAACTGAAAAACGCTCGTTGAGAAGCGGCTCACTTTGCAACGCGGTTCGCAGGCCCGCCAATTCCGTCTCGACCCCGGGTAATGCCTCAAACCCTTGGACGGCATCAGAAACACCGCCCAAAAAGGCGCTGGTTCGCGATGCTTTAAACGATGACGCGTCGGTCAAACCGAGCCCCAACGTGGTCGACCATTCGTACTGATTTAAGAGATAAGAATCGCCGTCATGCAGTGCAGCCATAGGAATGAGTCGAAGATAACTTGAAGGCACGCTGATGATGCGTTTTATGCCCTCGTCTTTAAGAAAAGGACCCGCCTCACCAAGCAGACTTTGATAAAGCGTCTGGGCCTGGTTCAGATACACCGCCTCAGATGTGCCGGGATTGGTAATACTTTCCCTGAAGGCAAGCGCCATGCGCTCCAAATCAGATGCGGTTGAGCCTGTGGCGAATCGGTAGAGCCCACTAGAAGAACGAACCAAAACAACCGGCTTCTCGGAGACTGTGACTGAGTACACGACAGCCGTACCGTTGGGAACATCCGTAAGGCTCATCGTGTTCTGTGGTAGGACACAGTTGTCATCAAAGTAGTCGAGAATTTCGGACGCGCTAAGCGCTTCTAACGTTGCTTGTACCTTTGCTAAGGAAACCTCTCTAGCACTGGGCCGATCAGCCTCCGCAAGCAATAAATCCAAATATTCTTGATAGACCGGCAGTACCCTCTCTCTGAAAACAAGCGTACTGCCTTGCAATAGAACGCCACGAATTGCGTCAAGCTTCGCTATCGCCCGTTCGTAATTTTTGATCGAAGCAGTCAAATCCCCAGACGCTTTCTGAAGACGCGCGATCTGCCAATACACGCGATAAGCAAGCCCAGGAGAAGCATTATCACCAAGATCTGCAAGCGCCGCGCGCGCCTGTTTGAGGCCCTCTGTCGTTTGACCCATTCCCTCTGATATTTGACTCCGGAGTAGTGCGAGCTCCGCCCGCTCGGCAAGATTTCCAGCGTCGCCTTGGGCGCTTGCCCGCTCGATCAGCAAGAGCGCATCTGGAAGAAACTCGCGCTCACCGGAGTTCACCAAAGCGGCGGCCACGTCCAGCAAATGAGATGTAGACACTTCCACCACTAGGCGTGCATTAAGACGACCAAGACCTGAACGGATCTCAGCTCGATTTCCCTGACTAGCGGCTAATTTAATTTGCCTTACCAGCAAATCCGTGGGGAGGCTCGCGGTTTGACTGGCAGAAGCATTCGCATAAGCTTCAGAGGCGGCATCAAGGTCACCGTTTTCAAACGCTAGATCACCCAGTAATTGATAACCTTGCGCATTAAGCTGATCGCTTTGTGATTTCCCCGTAACCTTAATACCCCGGGTCGCGACAGTTTGAGCTGTCGAGCGTAAATTGATCGCCTGCAAAGCCTCGGCGATACGCACCAATGTTTCTCGGTCGCTTTCTGTATTGGGTGCGTCAACCAATTCGGCGGCTCTGACCAGAATACCGCCAGCTGCATCTCGATAGCCCGCCTCAGATAGGAAGGATGCGATTTGCTCAAGGGCTCCAACATCGTTAGCCGATAACCCACTAGACAGAATGCGATTGGTGGCCAGCGTCACGCCAGCACCGTCACCCGCCTCAAGACTTTCTTGGAGAGCAACTTGCTGTCCTGGCGAGATCGCGGCGAGTGCCGCACCACTGCCCAACACGATACTGAAGAGCAGTGATGATGAGAAAAACCGAGTCATAGCGCACTCCTGAAACGAGACCTGAAACGATTCATTGTGACAAATTAAACTCGCATTGCCTATGGGCACTGATGAGTGTAAAGCCCGCGGCTTCGCTCAGGCCTACTGGGTCTCAGTATGGCCGCGTTGAACTTCGATTTAGCGAACACCGATCAATCTTGGGCGTGCCCAGCCCAGGTTTATGCTGGATTCTGAAATCAGTGGGTCAATCCGAGGCAAGATCTCCTCCAAATTAACCTGGTGGGTAAAAGAAGAACCAACCAGCATTCCAGACTCCATGAATCATCATTAATACAGGTAACGAGACCTGACGATCCCGCATGAAGCCAAGGAGCAGTGAGGGGCCCAAGACAAGCAGCCCCGTGAGAGGGTCACGAAGCACGCTGTGGAGTGCGCAGAAGCAACTCGTTGTGACGGCATTTTGGATAGAGAGGAGGCGTTCACTGAGAAGCTCCTGCTTAAGGGTTTGGCTCCAATTCCGAACCAGATCAAACAACCAACCTCTGAAGATCCACTCTTCTAATGCGGGCGAGACAATGATCAGAACCATCGCATTCAAGGGCTGCCTCAGCCACCACAGAAGGTCAGGCTGAATATCAAAACCAAAAAATAAGACTAGATAAAAACAAAAAGCGCCCAGGAGGGCGCTCTTTTCTAAACCTTGAGGTGACATGGCTGCGGCAAGCCGTCCCGCCATGACAACCCCCAGGGAATTAAGCTGCGACGAATCGACGTCGCAGCAGCCCTGCCAAACCAAGTAGTAACAAGACGAGGAGGCCTGTATCGGCTGAGCCTTCGACCACCGAACAACCACCACCTACTTTCTTACGACTCTTGTAACCGTCCGCATTGATTTCAACCACTTGCACAGGCGTGGCTTCAGCAATACCACTTGGATCTTTGTAAGAACCATTCACTTCACCGTCAGCATCGTTCGGACCACCGTCCTGCAACGTCAATTGCATACACGTGTCTCCTGCTGTCAAGCCCGCGACGTAAAGCTCGGAACCAAGATCCGGACAGGCGCCGTCTTCGCCGAGCGCACTGGCAACTGCGTTGTTGTCGTCAACCACGAAGTCATTCCAACCGTTGGCTTCCGTGAATTTGCGGAGCACACCACCCTCTGGGACGGCAGCAGCAAGCGGGATCACGATTCTGAACGAAGTACCTGGCTCAGCAAGATCTTGAACCTCGAAGTCCAAGATGCCTGCAGGGTAATCATAATCCGCATCATCACCACCAGGTGTCGTTGCGAGTTGTTCCTCGGTAATACCGATCCCAGCATTGCCTGAGCTATTCGCAACGTCTCCGATCACGATCGAGACGCCCTCGTCCGCCTGAGCAGCCGCAGTTCCGGCATCAGCGTTCAACGCGATCACGTTGCCTTGGTCACTCGTATCCTTGCTGTCAGGAATACCATCACCATCAGAGTCCGCCTCGACCTCTTCTGCCGTCACTTGAACCGTAACGCCAATGGTGAAGGTGGTATCAGCAATACCACTATCGGTCACTACCGCGATCAGATCATAAGAGCCAGCTTCAAGCGCGGAGGGATCAAACGTGAACGTATCCGTATCGGTGCCGGTGGAAGACTCAAGGCCTTCATTGGATCCAGACCAATCGATCGTGTGCTCACCGTTCGGGTCAACAATGCTCACCATGGCACTCACGGCACCACCGCCAGCAGAAACACGCTTGCCTTTCGAATCACCCTGCGTCACCGTGATCTTCAAGACCGGCGGTGCTGCTTCTTCAATAATGGTGATCGTCGACATCTTGGCAGATCCAAGCACCGCGTTGGCTGCAGGGTCAACCAGCATCACTTCAATGGTCTCGGCTCCCTCGCCTTCAAGTTCATCATTCAAGATGGTCAGTGTCAGCATACCTTTACGACCCTCAGCGATCGTGACCACCTCAGCATCGACCGTGTAGTCTTCATCAACCGTTGCGGTACCGCCCAACGTCACCGGAATCTCCACCGGATAGGCGGGCGCTGCACCGTTTAAGACAACGTCCAGCATCACAGTCTTGCCCTCTGCCGTTCGAAGCTTGGGCACAGTCGTCACCTGAGGACGTACCGTCACTGTCTGGGTATCTATACCGACATTGCCCGCTGCGTCGGTTGCTGACCACGTGATCGTATATGTACCTGGTGCATAAGGCCCTGGGTTATCAGGCGTTGCCGTCAACTCGCCGTCCAATACATCCTCCGCGGTTGCATCCCCGAGTGCGACCTTGGTCACAAGACCCGTCGAGTCAGCCGACACGTCTGCTGGTGCTGTGACGACAGGCTTCACATCATCAGCATTAGGATCGGTACCTTCCAAGTACTCATCCAGATTGCTGCGGCCATCGCCATCTGCATCTCCTTCCCCGTCCTCAGCATCGTTGGGATCAAGTCCCTCTTCCACCTCATACAGGTCGTCGATGCCATCACCGTCGGTATCCTTATCACCACTCGCGGCAACAATGGTTACCGTCGAGGTGTTCTGGCCCTGGCGCTCATCGGCATCAACCGCGGTAAAGGTCACCACCGTTTCTTCGCCGACGGCGAAGGAGTCTGGAGCATCATTCGTTACATCGAGCGTATTGCCTGAGAAATCAGTCGCCGTTGCTGCTTCGATGAATGCAGCGATCAACGGCTGCGATGCAGGCACCGCTTCACCATCTACAGAAACCACCGTAATCGCAGCCGCGACCTTGACGCTCGGCCCTACCGCAACAAGCACAATGACTTCCTCTTTTGTGGTGTTGCCGGCCGCATCCGAAGCCGTGAACGTGACCGTCGTTTCACCTACTTGGAACTCTGCAGGCAGCGCGGAGTAAGTAAATTCAACTTCGCCATCGACCAGGTCGGACGCTGATATGCCTTCAAGCCAAGCCGCCACACGTTCATCAGAGCTAGCAACCGGCACTTCTTCATCAACAGTCAAAATCAAGGTGTTGGCGCCAGCAAACGCTGGACCTGTTGTATCTGCAACGGTTACAGGAACAGTACCCTGGGCCGCATTTCCAGCGCTATCTGTCACTGTGACGGCAACTGACGTTACTCCAAGAGGGAACGGCGTGCTTACGCCTTCAGCCAAAGTGACCACCGGGGCTGGATCAACCAAGTCAGTGACTTCAATTGCTGCGGTCACCTCATCGGTCGTTCCCGTGTAACCCGTTGGGCCCGTGGCTTCCAGTGTCAATCCAGCAGCCGAGACGATCGCCGGTGCAGTGGTGTCGACTACGGTCACAACCAATGACCCTGTCGTAGGGTTACCCGATGCATCCTGTGCACTCAATTCGACCGTGGTTGTACCTATAGGGAAGTACTCGGGGAGTGCTTCCCCTCCAACGGTTGGGATCACCTCTACTTCACCGCTGACCAAGTCAAGCGCAGTCACTGAGTCCCCAAACGCGGTTACAGTCGGATCCTCGCTTGAAATGCCATTTGGTCCCGTTGCCTCGAAAGAAACGTCCACTGCGCCAAGTATTGTAGGACCAGTTGTATCCACAACTGTAACTGTAACCTGGACACTTTCCGCGGCATTCCCGCTGGAATCTTTAACATCGTACTGAATAATTGAGTCACCCACGGGCAACAGTTCAGCTGTATCCCCATCTATTGTAGCGACCAAATCGGAACTTATATCACCTTGAATATTATCGCTTGCCGAGATGCCTGCCAGAAATTCGGTCAACTGCTCAGAGCTCAGTGGTGTGTAAGCCCCTTCGGCTTCTATGGTTACCGAAGTCGCTGAAGCTGTGATCTCGGGTGGAATTTCGTCACCCTTAATTGTGATCGTTGCGGATTCCGCCGCAGTGTCATAACCAGCAGCTCCATCAAGGACATAATTAATGGCAGTAATAGTGTCTTCTTGCGCAGTTGTTGCCAAATCGAAGGTGATCGTGGCGAAAGGCAAAGGCCCACTTTCCGGCCAGTCACCACTACCTGGAAACTTCCCGTTGAAGCTACTGACCGCGATATTCGCGAACTTATCAGTTTTAGGATCGCCATCAAGATCTTTGTCATCCGTGGATATCGAATCGGGGGTTTCGGTGATTCCGATGATAAAGTCTTCAACCTCCGCGCTCGAAGCAAGGCTGACAAATGTTACCTGCGTCGAGTCAAAGAAAATCTTCACTCCCAGGCCAGTCGTTTGTTCATTATCAGTAGAGGAATAACCTAGGGCCAAAGCTATACCTGTCTGTCCTGCCTTGACATCCGTGTTGCTTGGATCGGTTGTGATTTTTTGTTCTGCTGCCAGCGCACCGCTCGCAGCAGCTGCGAAAATCAACGACAAAACCATATTTTTAAAGAATTGATAAGATTTAAACATTGGGGAACCCTTCACTGCTTCAAGTACGATTTTGAAACCATTCAACACTAATTACAAGCTTGCAAGACCCGTCCCGCGGCCAGACGCTCCTTCGCCGCAAAACCATTGCTGATATCTCATTCAACTCGTGTCTCGGCTTTAAAAAAGCGGCCACAGGCTTCACTCGGAGTGCAAAGTCTTACGGGCATCTCATCAATACTTGGATCAAGTCGAACATTGAGCGTTCTACTGGCCAACTGATCACCTACTACAACCTGCACTCTGACCGAAACTGACTCAAACTCTTCGCTTGAATCCTTGAACGCAAACGTTCGAGAGACCGACGGGGGTTCCCCCTCTTGTGCAATTTTTTGCAATTGACTCGTCGAATCGATTAGTTTCGGCACCTTAGCTCCTGTCAGTTCCATCTGCCATGGGCCAAGACCCTTAAGTGACGAGCGCGCGGAGACCACAACTCTAAAATCTCTGCCGACGTACTCCTCTAGCCTATATCGAAGCTGTATCGGACCTTGTGTTTTACCTTTACGGAGATCCATATTGGGCCAATCCGTTTCAATCACTGCGATTGGCTCAAGTGTGGCTGCTGAAAAATTTCCATCTAAGCAACCCGCTAATCCCAGACTGACACCAAGAATGAGCATTTGTGCTAACCAGCGCATACATTTTAAATTCGTCATTCTCATTTTCTGTTGATCTCCACTAACTGGCAAGGCGCAGAGGATTGCTTGCCAGCCAGGAATCCGTAGTCATAGAGCACGAACCAGTACTCTCCAACCGTCAAATCATCTAAAGATTCGCTCACTGATCCAGAATTACTGTTATAGGCAATTTGTTGCCCCAGTTTGTAGACCAATAAATCAGGATCGTCGGAACGACCCAACCCGCCTTGAACACCCGACGTCGCTGAGAAAACAAAGCTGCCAGATTCAGTCACTGAAAACCTACCCAAGGTTCGGTTGCCTAACTTGTTGGCATCGGGTTCTGAGGCAACGTAGTCCTCTGGTGTATGTGTGTTGTCCTGACAGACTCGAACTGCCTCGCCGTCAACAGTTATAGGAGCAAAAATGGGCAGCGCGTTGTCGGTAACGCCACCACTAACAACCAGTTCGTGACTCCCGTAGACGTCTATCTCACCTGCTTCCAGGGCGATGCTATGGTTTTTCAGGAGCGCCCTGATCGCAGTTTCTTGATCCAGGTTCGCTGAGATAAGCGGCGTCACGAGACTAAATATCGTGGTTGCTACGGGTGTATCAGGCACCTTATCAACCAACGCGCTAGTCATCTCAGCTATCGACAACGAGACTGTGTCCGCGTCTTCCGCATCATTGTTCCCGTCAAAAAGATCGAGAACGATCTCTGCAACGCTGTCCTCAGAAAACCATCCAGCGGTTACTTCAACCACGCTAGAGGGGAATCCTTCTTCCATAGGCAAGAAGAAACCTTCGGCTTGGTCTGCACCATTGGTGTCTTTGTAATCAGAATCGCCCAAAACGATTCCAGATAACGCGTTAGCCCAACCTTCAGAGAAGGCGATTCTTGGATCCAGAATATCACCTGAGCCATGGGGGCCACCTGGACTATCGTCTCGTGACAGTCGGTCTTGGAGGTAATGGCCCCACTCGTGAACAATGACGTGCTCGTCGTATTCGTCGGTGTCCTCATCGACGCCACCCAGGATGTATATTACCCCTCCCGAGTAAAACGATGTGCCGATTTTTGCGATAGTGTTGTCTTTGCTCCAATAAATTTCGAGCGGTGGGTACTCCAAACCGCTCGAATTGCGCGCCATATACCCCATGGCATCAATTATGGTGTCGATGATGGCGAAGGGCGCCGCGGCCCGCTCCGCCGTGTAACCTGTGCCTGTCCAGCCGCTCTTGATCGCGACTTCGATCGAACGGTCGGCACTGGTCGTAAACGTATCCGAGATCGCGACGTACTGCGGATAAGAAGCGACATTGATGCTGCCCTGGTTATCGTGAACACTGACCGACCATTTCGCTTGTGCGTCTGACACCTCGCTTTTCGCGCGAATCTTGAAATAGAACGAACGATCAACCGGCAATTGGCCTGATGCCAACCCTTCAGCACTGGTCATCCAATCACCATCGAACGTTTGGTCAGTGTCAGCGTCGATGACCTCGACGCTCAAAAAGCGACCTGGTAGGGACTCGATGGCATCATAATCGAGCTTCGCCTGGTAATAACCATTACTCAAATCGGTCACCGGATTGACTCGGTCATAAGTGACCTTGAGTAGTACATCAACCGTCGTCGAAGTCCCCCCATCGGAGGTTCCCGATCCATTGTCTGTGCCACCCGCGTCGACTTCGCCATCGTCTGTGGTGCCGCCACCTGAGCCGTCATCCGTGTAAGACTCCAATGCCTCTAAGTTCGCAGCGATTTCTGCCGCGGTCAGTGCGCTATTTGCACTCGTGGCTCCGGCGACAAGTGATGCCCCCTCGAAGCCAAACAAATGACGAATAATCAGTAAGCCATCGGTCAGCGGCTTAGTCTCTCCATCTTCATCGATGTCGAAATCTTGTCTGTGAGATTCAATAATCGCGGCGATATCGACGGCTTCTGTCACCATGGCACTCTGACTTACGGCACCGCTGATGAGAGAAGTGCCCTGAAACCCAAACAAGTGTCTAATAATGAGTAGACCGTCCGAAAGCGCAGCTCGCTTGCCATCGCCATCAATATCTAGGATCCCTGCTTCGCTCTCGAACCCCGAGTCACCACCCGTTGTATCGCCATCCGTGGAACCGTTATCTGTGGTTCCGCCGTCCGTACCGCCGTCGCTTCCGCCGCTATCAGTCGTCCCTCCGCTGGTGCCTCCTCCATCGGTTGTGCCCGAGTCGGTCTCCCCATCGTCAGTTGAGCCGCCATCCGTCTCACCCGAATCCGTCGTACCCCCGCCCGAGCCCCCGTCAGTGCCGCCCGTTTGAGCCTCATCGAATTCAATAACGAATGTCAGTTCGTTTGTCTCGCTAATATCATTCCACTGACTCGTTAGGCCAAAGGCATCGCTGTCACTCGCTTGATAGGGCCAGTTTTCGAGCGCCAAGCCGACCACATTTTGATTGCCGTCGTAATTGTCAGGTTCTGCCTTCCCCCAATTTTTAAAGCTGAAGGCTTCTCCGCTCTCCCAAACAAACGTGCCCTCCTCGGCTCGGTCAGAGGCGCCGATATACACATAGGTTGCGCTACCCCCATCGTCAGCGTATCCGAGCGTTTGATACGAGTTCTCGTCAAACCCTTCGCTGACGATCGCGTAGATCAGATCGTTTTCTAACTGGCTGCTAATCGACGCGAGGTATCCACCTTGAGCCTTGGCATAGTCTCTGGCCTCTAGCCAGGTCATCCTATCCTTCACCCAGAGGTAGTGGGCAAGCTGTTCTGAATTGTCGATGTCAGGCTCTGGGTCCCGATCATCTGGCAAGCCATCACCGTCGGTATCATCCGAGCCAACCCCAGCATCAGTACCCCCACCGGAGCCAACTCCGTCATCATCCCCTGCGTCGGAGGAACCTCCGCTATCACTCGCATCAGTCGACCCCTCGTCGCTGGCGCCTCCAACCGTGTCACCACCTGAGGCCAGGCTACCATCGACTTTGATGCGGCGCGCGGCCTCTACGGAATTACCATCCGAATCGGTGACTCGAATGGTCTGAACGTAATCAAAGCCTTCTTCCGCTGAGGCGGCGAGTGTCCGCTCAGCAGCCGTAGTTAAATCACCATCTTCAGCATCTGAAATGGTAAAGACCAGCTCGGCTATCGCCTCAGCATCTGAAACCGTGACCTCCGGCCCACCTATCAATTGAATAACAGGCGTGAAACCGTTTGATGTCGCAGCCACTTGAAATGCAGTAATTGCAAGAGAGCGGGCGGCATCCGCACCAAGAATGAGATCCGCACGATTCACCCCACACAACGCGTCTGCGCCATCGCAGATCAGCGTGGGCGTTGAAAAATTGGCGACTTCTGCCGCATCTGAAAATTCCGACGCGTAAGCCATGATCGTAACGAATGCTGCGTCAACGCCATGCCCCAAAGACCAAGGAAAGGCACCATCTGCTGTGCCTTGGACTCGAGAGTGATCAAGCCCCATGAGATGACCCACCTCATGCACAAGGGTCGTGTCCGAATTATCAAGTCCGACGACACCTACGTTGGATCCTCTTGCAGCGTAAGTCGCTCCGTCGAATATGCCATCGTTCAATCCGCCCTGAAGGTTGGCTAGACCGCCCGTATCGATGACATCAATGAGCCCGAGATGAATGATCAAATCGGGTTTTCGGGTGAATCTTGCATCTAGATCCGCGAACAATTCGTCTCGAACTTCCATCTGTGGGATGAGCGCCGCCGCAGTCAGTCCCGAGTCATCGCCAAGTTCAATCAGATCCGTCATGGCCACACGCGCTGGCACTGCAGAGGTTTCAAACGCCAAGTTAGCCACGTCAATCACGTGAGCCAATCTCGCGTTCAAATCATCCCCAAAGGCTTCAGCGGCTGTCGCACCATACGTAAATGCAACTTCAATCTCAGCCGGGCTCAACCAATCAACTGCTTCAGGCGAACTGCCCACTAGAGACTCAACATAGTCTGTCAGACCATCACCATCTGAATCTGATATCGCGTCAATCGCTTTGATAAGCGGTACCAGTTCCGGGCCCGATTGGCCTGCGAGCGATTCCAACCAGTAGCGTAGATAAAAGTCGCCATTTCTATAGATGAGCAATTCTACTTCCGTGAAGTTCGCGTAATCAGACAAATGACTATCCAAGCCATGGCTGAGATCAATCGTTGAACGGAGGCTAGCCTTACCATCTGCATCAAAGCTGACCGTCACTTCGAATTCAGCTTTGGGAAAGTAAGAGCCTTCCTGATCGGCAACAACGATTTGCAAATTCCAAGTTTCCTCCTGACCAGCAAGGTCAGGACTTCGGATATCGCCAATACTGAGTTCCGCGCCGGCTAATCCAAATTCGAATTCCAGTCCAGACGAAAAGAAGATACTCGGGCTGTCAAATGACCAAATGCCGTAAGATGCATCGATCGCGACCGACTGCGAACCCAGCAAGACTTGGTCAATAGGTACATCGCTGTCATTAGACCAGAGCAGCAGTCCAAGTTGTCCTTCACCTAATTCCTGGGCTCGAAGCGGGATGAGCGCTTTCATTGGGATCGGGTCCGGTCCGAAATCGAATGCGCCGAGGTTGGCCTCACCCAGAATGTAGTAACTACTCCCCGAGAGTAGGTCTTTAGTCTTCAAGTGGACGACTTCAAGCCTCAGTTCGTCTGAAGCTTCAACTGCGTCTATAAAACCAAGCGAGAGTTCAACCTTCGCCACAGTTTGATCAATCTGCTCGAACTCACATGGGCAGACCATTTTGACTGATGCCCCACCAAACGCCGCACTCACAAAAAGCACTGGGTAAAACCCCAAAATCAACCGCAAGAATATGCGTTTAAGTTCTATCATGAATTTTATCTCTCTAGCCTCGATCGGCGGGCGACGGCGGCGGCTTCGGATCACTCGTCTTTCTCTCGCCCAGTGTCGGCTTACGAATGTCATTGTCGAGTCCAATGGATTTTGAGGGGATGAGTTCCCCTCCGAATTCATCACCAGTAAAGTGCCAAGCGCCCGAAGGTGTCGTCAAGAAAATTTGCGTTAGATTCGGGCTCAAAGTCATGACAACTTGTCCTCCTCCTTCGACCACCCCCCTAAGCTTCATCACGTCAATTTTCTCTTCAGACTCGGTCACACGAATCTGAAAACGCCCAGCGCTGTCCCCTTCTCCTTCCTTAGCCAAGCTGAAGAATTGGCCGGGCTTGAATGAACTGAGAGATGCCGCGTCTCGAACAATAGCGCTCTCTATTGGAAACGGGATCACGCTGCTCATGGTTTCTTTATCTTTACTTTCGTACCCCAACGCCCCCGCATCACCTTGATCTTGCCCTTCAGCAATCCACCTGTCATCTCTCTGCTCACGCAAAGTAAACCCAATCACAACAAAGACTAAAAACAGGCCAAACCACGCAATGAATTTCATTGAAAGTTTCTCTTTTTCACATCCAAAGATAGGGCACTCTGGCTTTACCGTATCCTTGACGAACTGCGCATCGGCCTACCCTGTAGCAAGCTGGACAGAACTCGCTTTGGCTAATGCCATCTATGGGAGTATGGGCGCTGAACACACAAAGCGCTCAACCCACGCTGTTCTTCCCAAGAACCCTACCGTATCTGAGCGGCATTGTGGTCGTAAACTTGGTGTCAATCGCTCCCATGGGTTATCTCGAAAGCGAATCGCTAACTTGATCAAGTTGGACAGCTTAATTCGGTTCCGTTGATTAATCAGGCTGCGTAGGCTCAACTACTCACTAGGCCAACAACCAGGAGGAGCTAACTGAAGATGCTGGATGATCGATTACGCTATTGCTCTCTGGCCACAAAAAAAATGTCTGGGACTTGGGTGTGGACTGCCGTCTGGTTCGCTCCAGGACATGCAGCTCATGAGTACTACATTTTCTCGGCCGCCAATGCGGGCAAAGTCAAACGATTGCGCAACTTCGCGGACATCCAAGTGGCTCCCTGCACCTCTACTGGGAAAATTACAGGCCAATCAAGTTCGGGGCTTGGCCGCCTCGTTGATGATCCTGACGAGTGCGAGCAAGCCTATCGAGCATTGCGGTCGAAATATGGTTGGCAGATGGGCCTCCTCGATTTCTTCAGCCGTTTATCGGGCAGAATTCACCGTCGACAGGTCATCAGCATCAACCTAAGTGACTTTCCGACTAACGTCTAGAATAGCAGTACTTTCGCAAAGCGCAGGCTACACATGCGAGAGCAAAAACGAGGTAGAAGCACAAACAAGACGCCAAGATAACCGAGGGACCCACGCACGAGTGTCGAAGTCCTATTATTAACCATCACCTGAAGGCGAGACTAAAAGCGACGTAAGGACCAAAAAAGGATTGGTTAAAATTGATGACTCAGAATGAAGGCTAGCGAATCAAGGTCGCGCGTCTCGAGCAAAATGAAGATGAGCGAAGTCAAACCCATCGTTAAACCCCAGCTTGCACCGATTTCAGCAATTCTTCGGCAGACCGCGAGCGCTCAAACCAACGTACCCCGCGGATCAAGCGACAGCTGGTTACATGCCACCCGTTCGCGGTGAAGCACAAGTAACTCAAGATCGAATACGATCATCAGGGAATGACGATGATCTTACCATCTGTGCGCGGGTCGGCCAGCCGCTGAAATGCTTCCGAAACGTTCGCCAACGGGACTTTGTCCGTCACCAGGTTCGCTACGTTGAGCTCACCCTCCGCCAGGAGCCGCAAGGTTTCGCTGAACTCCTGCGGGGTATAGCCGAGCACAAACTGAAGCGACAATTCCTTGTTGATTGCAATAAGTGGTCGAGACGCATCTGTTTCAAGACAGACGCCTACCACCACAATACGAGCATTTCGTGGCGCATTGGAAAACAGCTGATCTAGCATGCCTTTCACACCAACACATTCGAAGATGACCGTGTGTCCGTCCTGCGGCCAGGGCTGTGCTCCAAGAGGGTCAGACATCGCAGGGTCGAGGGTCAGCGATGCGCCCAGTTGCTCCGCCAAAGTCCGGCGACCCGGAGAAAAATCACTCGCAACGACCGAATAGCCCCGCATCGAGAGCGCGGCGATGATCGCCAAGCCAACGGGCCCACAACCAACGACAAGCACTTGATCTTCATGTGACAGGTTCGCCTTATTGACAGCGTGAAGCCCAACCGCCATCGGCTCCGTCAGCGCCGCTATTTCTGCTGGGAGTCCATTTGGGACCGCCTGAATGAGGGCTTCGGTCAACACCATATATTCGGCAAATCCCCCGGGGGCGATATCCGAATAGCCCAACCCCACCATTTCGGGTCGGAGTAGTACGGGCATCGAACAAATAAGATCTCCTTCTCGCAGCGCCCCCTTGGTGTCTGGACCGAAGGCCACTATTTCGGCGGAAAACTCATGCCCGAGCACCACGGGCGCATCGGTGGTCAGCTTGAACCCGCCGCCCACTTCTCGAGATGTTTGAATGAATGCCGCGGTGTGCTGAACAGCGTGCAAATCGGAGCCGCAGATGCCACAGGCTTTGGTTGCCACCAAAACCTCACCTGCGCCTGGCTGGGGCTCTGGAACGTCATCGATCCAAAGCCTTCCGCGTTGCATGAGCGCTGCTTTCACTCGGTCACCCTGTGGAGCGGAAACCGCCCCTAAAACTCTTTGCGGAGCCCTGCGGTGATTCGCGAATCATCGACAAAGGCCTGGCTGAAATAATCTTCAATGCTGATAAAGGCCGAAAGCCCGTTGGGCAAGCCCAGGGAAACAGACCCAAAGACGCGCCCGTATGCGTCATCCAAGATGTCGCCCGTCACCAGAAATCGCGTTTGCTGCGGGTCTTCAAGAAAGCTGGTATTGGCGCTGAACCGGTCATCGCCGCCCTTGAAATTGTACTCAATACCGAGTTGTGGCGAAAAAATACCCCAATCTGCATTGAAATTCTTAGAGATTCGAAGCCCACCGCTCAGAATCGACTCGCTGAAATCCGCGGTGTCGAAGCGCATGGCGAATCCAATGCCGCCCGCTTCACCGTAAGGGTCTGACTGACTGCTTTGATAGGTCGCACGAGCAAAGGGTTGAACTTGAATCCCGCCAACGGACAGATCCCAAGACAATCCGCCACTCAAGGACCACTGGCTACCATCGATGTCGCTGCGAGTCACCACCGCTTGCGTGGGCAGCGTTCGGGTTGATTCTTGAAACACCCCGATGCGGGAAAATTCCGATTGCGTCCAGGCATAGCTGAAGATGGCATCTGCATAACCGCTTTGGCCCACCATGCTTGTTACGAAGAGGTTCAACGAATAGGTGTCGCGATCAATGGCGCCTTCCGTCGGACCAGGTACGAAATTGCGTCCAGGCAAATCAGCGAGAAAATCGGTATCCGACCGATTGATCCCAAAAATGGCCCCCACCAACAGGTTATCTCGAAGCCGATAATCCCCCCCGACCATAATGCGTAGGCTATCCGTCTCGAAGCCGCGCTCATTACCGGTGATTTCCCGATCCTGTTGACCCGTTTCGATGTTGAGGAGCATGCTCAGGCCTTTGATGCCAAAAGTTTCGACGACGCCCCCTGAAGAATCCTCAGAATCATTCTTCATTTTCGCCTGTAGGGCCTTGATCCGGGCCCGGGTCTCAGAAAGCGCCGAAGCACCCGCTGAAAGCGGTTGCGTGGGATTCAGCGAATCCTCACTGTCTCCAGATAAGTCACCGTCTACCGAATCAATATTGCAGCGTTCAAAGAACGGCGTGCCTGGCACAGCGTTGGCGCACGCTCTCGTTAGAAAGTCTTGAAAATCAGGGGCCGCACTTTGCGCTAGCCCGGAGAACAAGCCCAATCCCATGATGATGATCGCTTGCCTTGTCCGCATGAGGTTCTCTCTCCTTTTGATCCACTGTTATCTCATTCACCGAGTGCGCGCCGCTCGTAGGTCAATCGCTGCAATAGAAATCAGTCTTTTGCGATGGTCACCCATGGCTTTTGTGACGCTCGACATTGTGTCCGCGTATCTTTGATTCATCCAAAGCGTCTGCGCACTGGCCTATTTTGCAACCCTTTCGAAATAAAAATCACCGCCTTCATGACCCGCAAACTGCAAAGGCGCATATTCAGGTTGTTGATCATAGCCGACGCTTTGACCTGCTTTGCGCACCCTTGGCGCAATCTGATCAAACAACGATTGTGCTGAAATTCGTCCCGGTGCGGCCTCGAGCTTTTTGATCAAAGCATCGGCGAAGATTGAGTGCCGCCCCCCGATGCCATCAAGCACCGGCGCGATCCCACCAGACGTCATTGACGTTCTAACACGCGTCAGCCCCTGACCCGAATAGCTCTGTGACAGCTGCGATGCCGTGAGCGCCCCTCGCGAAAGCATTCCCGAATAGCAAGAATCACTAATGACCAGCACTTCATTGGCAGGCAACAAGTTCAGCAAATCCGTCACAGTCACATTCGATATCCACTCTGTGTTATCCCCCGCTTCGGCATCCACGGGCAACCAGTGACCACGGAAATTCACCCTGTCCAAATCTCCATGGCCAGCGTAATACAGAAGGAACCGATCTTCGGCGTTGAGCGATTGGCGATAACGATTAACAGCTCGTAGGAGATCGTCCCGGGAGGCATCGAGCAGCGTCTCGACCTCAAACCCGAATTCACTTTGAAGCAGTTCGCTCAGCGACCTGGCGTCTGCGCCAGCGGTGAAGAGATCACTTAGGTGAACATAATCGTTATTCCCAACCACCAAGGCGACTGAACGCCTTACGGCCGAGCCTCGTGATTTAGAAACCGTTTCTTGAATTCCCTCGAAATCTTCATCAAGTAAGCCCGGCTGAATGCCAATTTGAAGCATCGTCACGCGGCGCGTCGCCTCTGTGACGGCGACCTCGATCAGCCCATCTACCGGCTCGACCGAGCCTCTAAATAAGCCGCCACCGAGCATGACCGCAGGCTGACCATTCAACGTGATTTCTCGTATCTCGGTGCCACCCTCAATTTGGCCGACCACCAAAGTCGCCGTCTGACCATCATGGATCGGTTCTGTTGTGCTGGTGACCCTGATACCTCGCTGGTTCAGCATCGGTTCGATCACTTTAATGGTGGGAGGCGGTACCTCTCGTTTGCCGAGTGATTCGAGTCGACGCTTGAGTGCGAGCTCAGAAGCTTGACCGAACCAATAGGCCGCCATGGATGCATCCTGTTCTAGACCCAGCCCTGCCTCGAAGAGATGCGCTAAATTCAACGCGCCCCGAGCATAGCCTTGCTCTGCGGCTGCCAAGTACCACATGGCCGCCTGGGCAAAATTCGGCGCGTCACCATACCCCCGTTCAAACGCCTCGCCAACATAGGTCTGCGCCTCAGGATCCCCGGCTTCGGCGCTCGGCAGCCATGCCTTAAGCGTTGAGGCCAAAGAGGCTCGATCGTAAAGCACGTACTCTCCGCCTCTCGTGCGACACTCGTCAGCACTGACTTTTACCGCGCGCCTCGCTGCTGAATAGGTCATGTTCCCAAGCTGTCGAACTTGGGCCGGTAAAAGGCAATCCACCGGCAACAGCTGAGAGAGTGATTCGTCCTCTCCGAACGCAAAACCGGGCGAGATGCACAGATTGATTACTATGACGAGGCCTCTAAGGGGCGAGACAAGACCGCTTATGATCTTAAGCATCGGACGTGGCTCCCGAACCAAAGAAAAAAGACCACACACCTCATACCTCGTTCAAATTCAATGGCTGGCGTGCTTCCAAACCCTCCTACCACACTGCGCGGATCTGGCGGGGATTCGTTCCGAGTGGAGCCGTTCCAAACCTCAGTGCCAGAGCGACCCCGTGCAACGCTTCGGCTCTTGGAGAGTCACCGCGAGGCGTCTGGACCTCGATGTTAGGTGAGAAGTTCGGCTGGAATAGCACCTCGTTCAACCTAACTGCTCACTCCGTCGGACTACGAGTCCCCAATCAACCCTCGACTCGCTAAAGGGTCACGTGGGCACTCTACCCGTAGTTGCAGTCGGGGCTGACCCTTGCTGCGGACCGTCTGCAATACGTGCGAGTGCTGTCAACGCAACCGAGGCCGGATCAGAGACCTCCTAGCCAATCCTTACATTCTTGCACCCTCAACCGGATTGAGAGATCGGGTCCGGGATCAGCTTTGCATACATCTCGTGCCAGTGTCTGAGCTTTAACTCGTTGTAGTCCGCGAATCGCAAGTGCTCGCGCGCAGTGGCTTTCATGCCTGCATACACATGCTCAAGGTTACGAATATCTTGATTGAAGATTTTCGTCAGCATGCCGAGTTCATGCGCTTCGGTGTAGTCGTCCTCCGCGCTCAACCAATGAATCTCAGACACGGGCGTGTAATCGCCATCCTCGGGCATCGGTGATAAGTACATACATTCCATAATGCACTCTTCATGATTATCACCATTGGGCCTGAAGCGATAATTAATCTGGTTGAATGAGCCCCAAGGGTGCCAGTTTGGAAACACCGTGAAGAAGATGGATGCAGTCAACTCTATATCCGGAATGGTATCGGCAACCGAGGGAACAATGTCTTTCAGGACGTGACGCTGAATTTCAGCGCCGCCTTGCCGAGTGTTCGCTCGGGCGCCCATTTTGTCTTTAATCCGACCCGCCGCCCGAGAACTGCTCATCGCCTGAACAGCCTGTTCAGGCAATTGGCGTCCGCCCACCCAATCACACAAGTGCGGGTTCGCATCCGTTAAATCGCCTTCAATCCACTCTGCGTGTGTGTTGAATTTGCCTGACTTACCTTTGGGCGTTGTCACTTGAACCACACCATCGCCCAAATCTTCGTAGACCCAGCCATTCAATGGATGCTGGATCTTATGCACACCATCGAGTTCGACAGGCTCCCACGCAGGAAGTCCGTTGCCTTCCAACGCGCCACAACGTATCGCACGAGAGTAGTTTCCGAAGGCGTCGTATTTGGTGCAGAGATCGTGTGCACCGCCCGTCAAAATCTGAGGGTGGGTCATGAGTACGTGGTAAGACTCCATAAATGCTTCTTGAACCACTTTCCAATTTGCTTTCACAATTTTCGCAACATGAGCGGACTTATAGCGCTTGGTGTACGGCAGCAATGGGAAGTGGCTGTCTAAATCACCGAGAAAATCTTCCAAAGGCTCTGCTTCTGGGTCAGGATTGATGAAGATAAATCGACCCCAACGACCGACTCTTACTTCAGGTAATGATTCCTCGTCTCGCTTTAGTCCTGTGTAATCATAGGCACACGGAATTTGCTTTAAGGTTCCATCAAGATTCCAAGCCCAACCGTGGAACGCACAACGCAACTCATCCAGCCCCTTTCCACGGCTTTCACGAAGTTTACGCCCGCGGTGCAGACAGGCGTTGTAGTAGGCCTTGTATTCATCTTCCGCCACCCGAACCACAAGGAATGACATTGTCGAAATATCGTAGGGGACCACGTCGCCCACATTCGGCAGATCATCCTCATGACAAGCCACTTGCCAGGATTTCTTCCATAAATGCTCACGTTCGAGTTCGTGATACACACGAGACGTGTATCGCTTCACTGGAACCAGTGTGGGTCCTGGATCCATCGGGGCATTGCGCCTCAAGGCCTCGGAGATGTGTTCCGGGTTGGTATCGGCTTGCAATAGCTTCTCGAACGCTTCGTCCATGGTGCGTACACCGGCTTTCGTTGCCGTATTCATCGCGACTCCTTCCATTGATGCTGCAAACTTCCCTTGCAGGGGGGTGATCTCGTTAGGCGTTAAATTACCTGTTATCGGCGTGCAAAAAAAGCACGTTGTCCGGTTTTAAGTCAAGCTTTCCATGCCTCAAGGCAACCCAGTCGGGCATGCCCGAGCTTGGGCACGAACACCGCCGAAAAGATGGTCTAACGCCTACTCGAAATTCGCCGCCAAGGGCTTGATCCAGGCCAAAGAAGATCGCAGGATGCGAGTAATTCAAAGGAGTACTCCCATGAGCCTAAGTCAATCTCTCTTCGATCTCTCTGGAAAAACCGCGCTGATTACTGGTGGCTCATCTGGGCTTGGTGCCTACTTTGCCGAGGTACTTTGCGATGCTGGCGCAACTGTCGCCATCGTCGCCCGCCGAGCCGACAAACTAGACGAGGTTGCAGACCTCGTTAGATCTAAAGGCGGTTCGATCATCACAAAAACGTGCGATATCGTCGACGCCGACCGCGTTGGGGAAGTTGTCGCCGACATTTGGAGCGAGTTGGGTCGTATCGATATTTTGGTAAACAATGCAGGCACGGTTGGGGATGGGGGCTTCGTCCCGGAGAAACTACCCAGGGCGGTTTTTGCTGAGACCATCAATACAAATCTCATCGGCCTCTGGACCTGCAGCCAGGAAGTGGGCAAACGCATGCTGGCTGACGGCCACGGCGGCTCCATCATCAACATCACTTCGATCATGGGCATGGGAGGCGCCGCAGATCATCCGCTTGCCTACCAGACTTCGAAGGCTGGGGTCATCAACTTGACGCGCAACTTGGCTTGCAGTTGGGCTGACCGGGGCATTCGCGTCAACGCGATCGCGCCGGCGTATTTCCCCAGCGAAATGACTGGCCCTTATCTAGCCGTGCCCGGGTTTGAGCCTTACGTGCAGAATGCGACGCCCATGGGTCGACTAGGCGAACTGAGCGAACTTGCAGGGCCTTTGCTCATGCTCGCCAGCAACGCAGGCAGTTACATGACCGGCGCGTTGATTCCAGTGGATGGAGGCTACTCATCCGGCGTCGGTCATTCGCGTTGGACCGACGACATTTATGAGGGTTTAAGCAACGTGATTCCCGATCAGGGCTCGGTGCATATCAAAGCGCCCTAAGCCTTGCTAATCGATCAGCGGGAAGCCCAAAAGCCACCCCGCTGGTCCCGAGACCGATGGTCACTCAGACGTTCAATATGGCTGTGAAGTGGTAACCCCCGCAAAATAAAATGGCTCGACAGCCCATCGGCTGGAAGCCCGTGCAGGTTGACCAGAGGCGTGATTTTTTTACCTCGTTGAAATAATCGGCTCTCGAGGCCGACCTTCCTCTAGCACTTACTTTCGCCAACGCGCACTCTCACTGGCGCTTCTCGCTCATCATGGCCGGCACTTTCCTCCACGCCGCCCGTACAGGACGTGCCTACCGGATCGTCCGGCTCTCAAGGACGGCCAACATTTCCTCCCGAGTCCTGGTAGCCTCAAGGGATATGGCGCCGTTGAACAACGCATCTCCGTTAAAACCAAAAAGGTAGCGAATTAACAACAGTCCATCCGTCAGAGCCTGGCTTTTATTATCGCCATCGATGTCCAACTCTGGCTCAACCGCCTTAAGAAATAGCTCAACTGCAGACTGATCGAAGCGAGCAGCGCTTGATACTGCACCATTGGATAGGCTCTCACTTGTGAATCCAAATAGGTAACGTATCGCAATCAATCCATCCGTTAGAGCGGTTGATGATCCGTCGTAATCGAAGTCGAAGCGCAGGCAATCATCAGGACACAGATAGGGGTTTCTGGGATTCGTACCAGCTTCGATCTCAACAAGATCTGAAAACCCATCCTCGTCATCATCATCGTCGGTGTTGTCCCCAATGCCGTCTAAATCGAAGTCCTCGCTCTCAGTGGCATCAAAATCAAATGCGTCCTCGTTGTCTCCTACACCATCGCCATCTGAATCCGTGGTCTCGGCAGCATCCTCCGGGAAATCATCCGAGTCGTTTTCAACTCCGTCACCATCGATGTCGTCATCGCACACATCACCGACGTTATCACTGTCCAAATCAGACTGCCCCGAATTTATGACTGACTCACAATTGTCGATCTCGTCCTCAACGCCGTCACCATCGGCGTCGGAGATTTCCGAGCCATCGTCAGAGGATCCGCCGCCCCCATCGCCTCCGGACAATCCGCCCGATCCTAGCCCTTCGTCGCCACCATCAACCGAGCCGTCCGTGGATCCTCCATCACTTTCACCACCCGAGGTTTCTCCACCTGCCTCTCCGCCGCCGGTCTCCCCGCCGTCATCGTCCACTACAGGATCCTCGATTTCTTCAACTAGGGTTATCAGTCTTTCAAGCGCTAGAAGCTGATCACTACTCAAGTTTTGATTCGTGTGCCGATTCCCCTTCGGGCGGTTCAGAAGCTCATTCCCCTTCCCTTTCTCGATGTAGTTCTTCAGCTTGCCAAAATTGGTGTCCTGCTGGCTGAGGGAAGACCCCCTGACGTAAACAAGATCAATACCCCCGTACTGACCACCGCTCACGTGGCACACGATGCACTTGGATTGAATTATCGCGTCAACTGAGTTTTGGTAGTGTGCAAAAGCCTCTTCCTCGGTTGACGCCGCAATTTTGAAACTGGCCATAACCGACGACAACACGATCAACAGGCGCGCCAGAGAGCGCGTTCTCCGTTTTTGTTTATCCGCCATCCCTAACCACTGACTAGATGTAATCATGGGTAATACTCCCCCGCCCAGCTTCGTGGATTACGCAATTCGAACTAATCAAGATCATGCCGCCTTTCTGCCCATCAAATGTTTCACTAGCCAAAAGACCCGCTAAATGTGGGTGCCGAACGTTTTCCCGGTTCGATCAACCGCGAACCAAGTCGCCCCTGAGGCAGAGAGGAATTCAAGGCCACGTTCGCCTAGCACTATCGCGATAGTCGCGAGGCTACCGCTGACGACCGCTTGATCAGAGACCACGCTCACCGCCGCAAGTGCGTCAACCGGCCAGCCTGTCCTGGGATCGATAATGTGGCTATAGCGTCGCCCTTCAATTTCAAGGTATCGCTCATAACCACCGCTTGATGCGATTGCCTTGTCCGTCAGCAGCAAAGTCGCAATCGGACCAGACTCATAAGGGTGTTGAACGCCAATCGGCCATGCGCCCCCATCTGGATGCCCGCCGGCGCAGCGAATGTCGCCGCCCAAATTAACCAGCGCAGAAGTGACCCCTCTAAGCTTAAGGCCCTCAATCAACGCATCTGCGGCGTACTCCTTAACGATGCCGCCGAAGTCGATCTCCATTCCTTTGACCGGCAATCGCGCCTCGCCGCGGGCCCATTCAACGGCTGGCCAATCCACAAGCTTTAGCATCGTTTGGAGCTCTTCTTGAGGTGGCAGCGTTTTTCTTCCGGCAAACCACACCCTGCGTAGACACCCGGAGGTAACATCAAAAGCACCCTCGCTTACCCGATAGCATTGATCTGCATAGCCAAAGAGCGCCATCGCTTCTTCGTCTAAATCAAGCGCATCGGATAGGCCCGCTCGCGCATTGATGCGCCCGACTAAACTGTCTTCTTTAAACCGAGAATACTTGCGTTCAAATCGACGGGTCTCGTCTTGAGCCCAGCGACTTGCATCTTGAAGGAGCGACGGGTCATCCCCAACCAGTCTGAGTTCGCACGGCGACCCCATGGCTTTAAACATCGCCGTGAACGACCGTCTTCTCAAAATTTCAACTGGATTCCGAGCGAGAGAAGCTCATAACCGAGCAGTGCAACGTGTGAATCTTGCCCACTGAGACCCCAAGAGGGTTTCGATCGGTAGCGCTCGTACTGCAGCCCTACTTTGAGGGCATCTCGCTTGTAGTTGATGGCCAATTTGGTGCTCAGCGCGCCAAATGCGGACAACCTGAAGTCACTCGATTGAGGCAATGACAGCGGGCGGTCATAGAGGTCGCCCAGCGTAAAAAACGATGCAGACGACTGCTGGTAACGGCGAATGCCCGGTTCGATTTCCCAGCGATCAAGAAAGGGGGTCAGGATGCTGAACTCGACGGTATGCGCCTCGAGGTCGTAGGAGTCCCAGTAATATCGATACTCTGCTCGCACCCGACTGGCCGCCGCTTCTACATAGTGAAGATATCCCGCGGTGAGACGATGCTCGATTCGATTGTCGGGCCTGACGTCTCTCAGCTTGTAAGGATCACTGAGAAAACCGGCGCGCTTTGTCAGGCCATACCCCATCTGTACAATCTGCTTACGGCTCAGGATCTGGCTCACACTGAGTGCGAGGCTACGACTCTGCTTACTTGCTTTTACCACGCGACCGTAGAGCACAGCATCGGTGGGATTCAACGTATCACGCGCATAACTGGCGTCGAGCGTTAGGGTCGTATTCTTTTGGAAAAACTCGTTGATCCAGCGAATCCCAGCATAATTTGATCGATAGTCATGCTCTCTCGAACCGCCCACCGACAATGACCATGCAGCATTGTCTGAATACTTGGTGAGCGACCCTTCCAATTTATTTCGAGAGTCATCGATCGACGCACCAGACATGATGACCTGTTGGTCGCCTACTGAATCCACTGATGCGCCCCAAGGAGATGCGCCAGACATTGCTTCGTTGGAGTAATTCAGATTGAGGGCCCAGTCGCTACCGACTGGACGCTCCAAATAAAACTGGTTGATCTTGATTTTGTATCGATCGGCTGATCCAAAAAGAATGGTTTCATCCCCATTCTTTATTGGATCTTCTTGGTAAACACTGCTTCGGAGCGCAACGCTGGTTTCAGTCGGTTGGTTAACCGAAAACGCTGGGAGTGCCATGGCCGCCGTGGTTAACGCAACCAGCGCTCGCCCTAAATCTTGTGGGGCGCCGTGATGTTCACGTTTTGCGCTACGGTCCATCTGATTACGTTTAGTTACAGCCACACCCGCCCCCTGCTGCCCCTAGCCCGCCGCTCGCGCCCTCTTTACTGAAGTAGACTTGCTGATCCAACGCCTGAGCCAGTGGGTCCTCGGTCCAGGCCATTTCATCTTTCGCAAGAATTTCCCGCTCCCAGGGTGCGACGGTCTGACAGGCACTGACGAAACCCAGCACCAACATCACAAGCAATAGGCGCGATTTACTTTGAAAGGACATCGTTCACCGCACTTGCGAGTTTCGCCTCATCGCCTGGCTTAAAACCGACATGGCGCGCCACGATCAGTCCTTCAGGGTTTATGACGTAGGTGGTAGGCATACCGGGCAAGTCATATTGTGCTGCTATTTTGCCGTCCGTATCGATGAGCGAATCATAACTCACGCCCATTTTCCTCATAAAGCGCGCAGCTCGTTTAGGGTCCGAATCAACACTTACGGCGAGGAGCACTGCCGACTCCGGTTCAAGCGCGTTAGACAAGCGCTCCAACTCCGGCATAGCGACCAGACACGGACCACACCAACTCGCCCAGAAGTCAAGAATCACGGCCTTTCCTGCGTAATCAGCAATCGAGACGGGACCCTCACCCCCCAGTGTGGGCGCGCTAAATTGAGGCGCCGAATCTCCCACTTCTACAGCAACGGCGGCCCCGGACCAGGCTAACAGCAAACCGATAAGTCCAAACTCTTTGAGAACAAGCATTGTTTTTCCTCGTGTGCCTTGGTCACCTCGCGTCTAGTGACTGCCTCGCGCCTCTCTGGTCAATTTCACGGCCAACGAACCAGAGTGCCCTGTTTCATCGGGTGCGATTTGAGCCTGGCCCAAACCCTCTCTAAAGACCTATGCGCGACCAATCGTCTGGGTGGTGTTGATCCCTCATTTTGCAGCTCTGGATTCGCACGTAAACCCTGAGACCTGAGGCAAACGCTGAATTAACTGGGAGACGGGACTCCAGATCGCGAGCTTGCGTTAGGCACTGGTCTGGCAGCGCCTCACGCTCGTGATGAGCCAACACGATTACAGCAACTTATACGCACAGAGTCTCAAGTACAGATCGCCTGCAAGCGATCGCTTGATTAAGCGCGCGATTCCGTCGCTTGAACAGCCTCCCCATCTGTTAATGTTTTACAACGCGCGAAGTATTTCCAAACCACCATGATCAAGTGCTGCTTGACTGTGCCGAATAGCCATTGAGGCGACCAACTGCTGACCGCGTTCATTGGATAGATCGAGGTTGCCACCCGCCACCATCGCAGTCGCCAGCCCCCCCATCAGTTGCGCATGCTGGTAATCTGCCCAAGCCTGTTCACCGCTATAGCCCGTGACACCAGACGCTTCGAGCGTTTGCTGATAGAGATCAACGAGGAACTGCTCGTGCGTCCTGCGGAGCTCGATATCCATGGAGCCACTGATCAGATAGGACAGATCATAGACTCCAGGGCCTCGCCCAATACCCTGCCAATCAATCACAACGACGCGCGGTTGCGCGCCAGAAGCAAACATCATGTTTTCCACGCGATAATCCTGATGTGCAATGGTCCACGGAGATCTGTTGCAAAGAATGCTATTCAATTTCAGATAGTTACCGGCAAAACCGCGAAATATTGCCAACATATCGTCCGTCAGAGCAGCGGCAAATCCTGCTTCAAAGGCAGGTTGGATCTGAAGAAGCAACTGATCCACATACTCGATTCTAGGGCCTACCATCGCGGGTATCCAATCAAACGCAGCGTTTTGCCCTTGCCCCCACCACGTCGCGTGAATCTGGGCCAAAACCCGTACCGCAGCCGCTGCTTGCTCGAACGTCATGCCATCTGCCTGGCTCACGAGCACCAGATCACTCAGATCTTCCATGACGATGACGAAATCCGCGGTGCCCGTCACAATTTCGGTGTGAAAAATTTGGGGTAACCCGACGCCGACAGATGGCGCCAGCTCATTGTAAAAACGGACTTCAGCCTCGAACATGCCAAGGGCGATGCCCTGCTGTTTGTTTTCCTCAAAGGATGACGGCAACTTGACGACGACACTGCCAAGTGCCTTGGCCTTGTCATCACCGGCAATCGCTACTCTGAAGATATCCCCCATCAGACCAACACCTTGCCCGACCTGACGCACAGTTAACTCATCTATCCGGCAGCCTAAAATCTCGCCTAGCCATTCAGTGCTTACATCGTCAATCGTGTTGGGAATCATCTCGCCACCTACCTTCTTCTGGACCTCGCTATCCTAACCTGACACCTCGAAGTTCTCACGTCTCGAGCGTATGAATTTCTCGGAAGTCTTAACTCCCCTAGGAGCGACTGCCGTCATCCATTGCCCTCAGAGATCAAAGTCCAAACGTCAGAACGGAGAAAAGATCCCGACGACATTGCCATCTACGGCAACGATTTATGGTTTCGCATTAATTTCTAGAACCTCTCAATACGCCGGCACATCGGCCATGCCAATCCAAAAGACCTCAACTCGCGGATGTCCCGCAACGCAAGAAGTTGCCTCTGCGTCTCGAAATTAACGTGTAAATTAGCTAGCGTAGCCAATACGCCAACACCTCGGCAAAACATTCATTGATCGCCCTAGGTTCTCTGCAGGGCTCATCCAGACACCAGACGATAGAGAGAAGCAGCATGTTTGATTTTAAGGGCAAGGTCGTACTCATTACCGGCGCGAGCTACGGCTTGGGCGAGCAATTTGCTTACAGTTTTGCGGAAGCAGGTGCCGACCTCATACTCACTGCAAGAAGCCAAGCGATGCTCGAACAAGTTGGTTCAAAATGCGAGGAAAAAGGTGCCAAGGTGACTGTCGTGACGGGTGACGTCTCAGTAGAAGCGGACGTCCATCAAGTGATCAAAGAAGGCATCGCTGCCCATGATCATATCGATGTGCTGATCAACAATGCGGGGATTGCAGACGCCCGAGGCGTCGCGGCCGAGCAATTTGACACCGAGACTTTCAACCAAATTCTTTCAGTTGATCTGGTGGGTGCGTTCTTATACGCACGAGAGTGTGGGCGCCATATGCTCGAGCGTGGCCAAGGCGCTATCGTCAATATTTGTTCAATTATGGCGAGCGGCGGCAATGAAAATAATGTGATTGGCTACACTGCCGCTAAAGGCGGCCTTCTCAATCTCACTTATCAATTAGGCTGTGAGTGGGCGGATCGTGGCGTTCGAGTTAACTCGGTCTCACCAGGGTTTATCGTCACGGAGATGACCCGTCCCATGTTAGAGGCCATGGGTATCGACCGGTGGATCGCCAGTCGAACACCCATGCGGCGCGTGGGTGATGCCCAGGAAGTGACGAATGCCGTCATGTTCTTGGCCTCAGATCTTGCAAGCTATATCACTGGGGTCGATTTGCTTGTGGATGGGGGAACCAATGCCAGCAACGGCACCTTTCAGATCCCGCCCATTCATCATGAGTGGAATACCGACAAGCCCATGGTTCCCTCGTCTTACCAACCGGTTCAGCCAAGACCTGACTGGTATCAGGCGCTCGAAAAAGGCGTCCCCGGCGTGCACTATCCTCTGCCAGATCCTGAGGAGTGATGGGTTAGAGCGCGCTCGCGTTGGCCGGCTCGCCCTAAGAGGTGAGGCCTTTAATATCAGCGTCAAGCTTCGCAGGCCCGCCGCACCGAGACCTTAGTCTCGACATGGACTCAACCGATTGGCTTCCTCTAGATGCTGCCACCCGTCGACATCATAGCGGCGCCCGTTTCGATCGCTCGGCATCGACCAAGGGCCACAGATTTACATGACCGAAGCTGTATCAATCCCCGGGGGGCTGTCTAATCATCCCCCGGAGGGGGTCAAAGAGCCCTATCGAGCCGATCGGAAGAGGCGCAGGGCCCGGCGTTGAGAGGTGTCAAATTGGCGACTAAGGGGACTGCATCGCGCGCACTCCTCCACATATCGAGGGTTTCGGAGCGAACGAGGCGATCAAAAAAACAAACAATCTTGACTGTTATTACGCTTCAGCTAATGTCAGTACACGATTATTTGAGCTCCAGAATTGCGTTCCTCGGACAAGTGATTGGTGACGAACCAGGAACGCCTGCCCTTTAGAGCGAGTTGTTAGAGGCAGCGCGGCAGAGAGTCACAGCGCGATCAGAACGCGCTCAAAGTTTGGATTCGCGTGAACCGGCTCCCCTAAGTGGTGGCGGGCTTTCGGGCCCGCTGCCGCTTATTTTTAAAAAACTCACAAGAGAATTTAGGCCCGAGTCGGCTGATGGCCACCATCGCAAGACCACAGGCCCTCTAAACTGCCCAAGCCAGAGCGAAGGGCGTATCGCATGAGTCGTTAAGCTGGGTCGACAAGCGACAACCAAGAATTGAGCTCTGATCGAGTCACGCGCTTCAGACTGCGGCCTTGAGCGCCAATTCACATGCCTTGCGAAAGAAAGATTCAAATGCACAGATCTTAGGGATTGGCTAGCAGATCCTTTCCACGAGACCATAACCTGAGTCATAGACGAACTCGCGCCCATCCGTCGGCCGATCAGTGCCCGTGCACCAGCATGTCTGAGTGAGAACTCCGAGATCTGCCCCTGAAGACGCGGCCTTCTGCACGTTTGAGTGTTCTATTAACAACTCCCCTAAGCATGCAGCCCAGCACCCAGTGCGCCATGGGCAGCTACCATGGGACCGACAGTGAATGGTGATTCGCGGATCAACTTAGTCTGACTTAAGTAAATTATCGGACCTGCTTGCCTTGATTTTCTGCTGAGCAAGCTCGATCGCACGCTCCAGATAAAACCAGAAAAAATCAGGCGATTGGTAACCCAATATTGGGTCCACCAGTGCATTGCCCTGTCCATCCAAAAACAGAAGCGCGGGCGCACCCGACACACCGAGTATCGCCATCAATTCCGGTCCGGTCATGCGCTGATCGCCAAAGCCCACGACACGTTCAAACTCCCAGCCCAGCTCAACCAGGTCGATGGAGTCCATAAGCCAGGGAATCTTTTGAAGAGGACCCAAGACCTCGCTTTCCATTCGCGCGCAAAAGGGGCATCCCGGTTGCGAGATGTAAACCACACAGACTTTCTCATGCTCCTCTGCGCTCGAACACTGGTGCGCTAAATTTTCCGCGGCAGCCAACTCCGCGCGCAGTGTGCCACTCATGGATAACAAGAGCGTAAGTAAACTCAATCGGTACAGCATGCCGCCTGAGAGCATTTCTTCACAGCTTCGACCCACCAAACGATAGAGAGTATCAAGTAGCGATAAATACAACGGTATCAACCTCAAACATTCAATTCCTCGGTTATCGACCCAACGATTTCCTAAAACCGCATGTCCCAACCAGCATACTGCACATGCTCCTCGGCCTGACACTCACCCGAACTTCACGCGGGATCTTTATCCTCACTCGAAAAAGATCATCTCCACCTGTTGGAACACCCTACCCGCATTTTTCACAGCGAGTTCATCGAAGGTGTCCAGATGTGCAAACGCACTCTGATCAATATCATAAGCCTCATTGAGTCCGCCACCCTCATCGAGAATCGCCATTGACGCCTCCCACAAAAATTTTAAATAGTTGTAAGTTGTCTCTCTCGTATCTTTCTCTGTCGTGGGATGACCGTGGCCTGGCACGATGGTCCGGATTGGCAATTGACGCATGCGATCATAGGACACGAGCCACTGCTCAACGTCCGTTTCAGGGAAGACGCCTGGAATTCGCTCATGAAATGCGATGTCCCCTGCAATCAATATTCCATCTCGCGGCAACCAAACAGACACATCGCCCGGTGAATGAGCGGGACCAAATCGAAGCACCTGAACCTCAATGCCGCCGACAGGCACTATCCACAGGTCCTCACTGATCGCTTCTGGGCGCACGATGGTCGTACCTGCGGCCTTCTCCCGATTTCGCTTGCGCATTGCCTCCAGGACGTACGGGCCTCGCGATCGAATATCCTCCAACGCCTCCTGATGCGCGACCAAACGTGCGCCTTGGTCTCGCCAATAGCTGTTGCCCAAGAACGCATGCCCTTGGCCATTTTCATTAATCACCCAAGTCACGGGCTTATCCGTTAAGCGTCGGATGGCAGCGTGCAGCCTTGCTGCTAGCCAGGCGTTATCGCCCCCATTGACGACGATGACCTCGGTCTCTCCCAAGATAATCGAGAGATTATTGTTGTGTCCGGCATTCTCGTACGACGGGGGCTCGGTTTCACCCACAGCCACCCAGACTACATCCGACACACGCGTAAGGCACAAGGGTTCAACCGATTCGGCACGGGGGCTCACTATGCACAGAATGACCAAAAAAGGTCCCCAAAGCCGGCGCACTCGACCTCCTTATATAAGTTTTATTTAATAATCTAACATGCTAAATTGCCGATCTATCATATAACAAAGAGGCATATTCATATGCATGATAAGCCAATTATTTCCTGGCGAGCTGCGGGCGTCTCATTGGGACTTCTACTCACCCTCGCGACCTACCTCGTTTCGCCACTCGGTGTGTCCACGCAATTTGTGGTGACGGACGCGATAGCCCTACACAGCATCGCGCCAGAAATGGCAGAGACGAATGCCTATCTTGCGAAATATGGAACCAAACAAGATTGGGGCGTTGGCTACGGTTGGATGCTGGTCTTCGGCATGCTGATTGGAGCTGCCGTGACCTCCAGGGCACTGGGGCACAAGCAACCTGAGGAAGACAAGGGATCCATGCCTCGACTTTGGGCCACTCAGTTTGGCCCTTCGCGAATCAAGCGACTGAGTGCAGCCTTCGCTGGCGGTCTGCTTCTGTTATTCGGCGCGCGGCTCGCTGGGGGCTGCACAAGCGGACATATGATCAGCGGCATTTCTCAACTTGCCGTCGGTTCCCTTATTTTCGGGATCGTAACCTTCTCGGTTGCAATCCTGACAGCCAAATTTCTCTTCCGTCAGAGAGGTAACTAACCATGACTTTAATGATTGGATTTCTCATTGGATGCGCCTTCGGCGCGATTCTTTATCTTGGGGGTGCGTCTAGTTATCGAAATATTCTAGGAACGCTCCTACTTAAAGATATGACCATTATTAAGTTAATGATGACCGCGATCGGGGTCGGGACCTTGGGTATCTACTTGCTTGACCTCGGACAATTAGCTCATATGAGTGTGAAGCCCGCCTATTTGTGGGGAATCGCAGCAGGTGGTGGTATTTTTGGTATTGGTTGGGCTGTGTCTGGCTACTGCCCAGGGACATGCGTGGTAGGCACCGCGGAAGGCAAACTCGATGCAGTGGCCACGCTCATTGGTGCGCTCGTGGGCGCATTCCTGTTTGCGATCGCTTTCCCAAGCCTTGACGCCCTGCTCATTCAGAACGCGAACTTTGGCAAGATTACGTTAAGCGACCTAATCGGCGTGCCAGGCTTTTATATCGCGGCGGCCATGAGCGCAGCGCTTCTCTTTCTCGCATTCTTTGTTTTGAAAGATCGTTACGAGTAGCTTGAATCAACCTTCCTTGAGATGCGCACAATCGTAGAATGGCAACAATTGCGCGCGCTCATTGCGTCCGTTAATTGCCCGCTCACCAGCGAACAGCCGTTTTGGATGATGGAGGCTACCAGTCACGTTGAGTTTCGTTGGGAGACTCGCGTATACAAGCGCACCTTTTATTAATCCTAAGCACGCTGCGCCCTAAGGTGCAGGGTGATCGTCATGCAAGCGAGACAATTGCGCCTCCGCGCGCACTCTCGCTTGCGTTACGAGGCTCTTTTTCTAGGGGTGCACCGACTTGTAGCCCGCGTCTATTTCCTCAAGAATGAACGCAACGCCAGAGGGTACCCTTTCGACGGCATTCACGAGCCTCGGTTCTCGCTTCTCGCGGCTTGCGAGCGTATCGAGCGTATTCCCACACGCATAGAATCGCACGCCATTATCTACTAGGCTGGCTATGCGTGCGGATTCAATCGCGGATTCTACGAGCACCGCACGTATACCAGGTCCATAAACAATCACTTCAATATCAACCATATCGGGTCCGCCATAGTGCCTCATCAGGTTGAAGGCGATATCCATGATTGCAGATTGGGATTGAGGCGATGCATTGCTCAGAGAGAGGAGGACTCGCTGTTCGGCAAACGGCTTCGAGTCAATGTCCGCTGCGAGGGCGGACACGGACGCAAAAATCACTGAAACCAAGGCACCGCTACAAATGATGCCCCGCGTAGTCTTCAATCCCAGCATTGTCTTTTACTCCGAGTAACGTAGGCGTTTCTAATTGTTTGATACCTGCCATCGGGGTTTGTTTTAACGACCGTGCAACAACCTCCCACACGGGTGGCCCCTCAGATGCTCGACCCACCGTTGCCCAACCCGCGACCTTGTAGGATTTATCTGCGTCGATGCGTTGACCTTTGGCATTAGACAACTGGCTGATTCGGTGTCCCATGCCGTTGACTGGGTTCAAGGTGTAACGCAAGCCACCCGTGCGAACCATATCCCCGCCCTGCTGCAAATAGGGATCTTCATGAAATAAGTTATCGGCGACGCTTTCAAGGATCAACTTGATTTCACTGCCCGTCATCTCACGAACGTAGGTTTCCGGGTAGGTCATGGCAGTTTGGTCGAGCAGATGTTCCATTCTGATCGTATCACCAGGCAATACCGTGGTTCCCCACCTGAATCCTGGCGAGAGAGAAAACTCTGCGTCAAGCTCAGCGCAAAGCGCGTCGCAAATCAGTTGATCAAATGTACCGTTGAAGTTTCCACGGCGATAAAGCACGTCCTCGGCCACTGCCAATGGCGTATTGAGCGCTTCCAGGAAAGGGGCTCGAACCTCTTCTATGTATCGAGACATATCGGGATCAGGCGCGAGTAAATTCGAGAAGATCGGCATTAATCGGTAACGATAGCCCGTAAGCCCCCGCTGGCCGAATTCCAAGTCCAACACCCCTAGGAACTTTCCATTACTCCCCGCGTTGGTCACGACGCAGCGTCCGCCCGCATTTTTAACTTCAATGGGCGTTGCGATCCCGTCATGCGTGTGCCCCCCCAATATAAAATCGATACCGGAGACACGAGAAGCCAGCTTTAGATCAACATCCATTCCGTTATGAGAGAGAAGAATCAACGCATCGATCTGCTCTGAACCTCGAATATGAGCAACGAGATCAGCGAGCGCCGCTTCCTGAATACCAAAGGTCCAATTTGGAATAAAACGCTGAGGGTTAGCGATAGGTGTATAAGGGAAGGCCTGGCCAATCACGGCGACCCGCCTTTCACCCAGGGATCTGATCGTGTACGGCTTAAAGATGCGGCCAGTATCCTCGTCGAAAACCGGAACGCCCTCAAACATTGCGTCCTCTGTGGCTTTTATATTCTGAGCCACTAATTCGCCTTGAAACGCCTCCGCGTTGGTCAAGACCTCATCCTCAAGGTACGTGAACTCCCAATGCCCCGTCATAACATCGACACCCAAGCGGTTACATGCGCCGACCATGTCCTGACCTCGAGTCCAAAGCGCGGTACCTGACCCCTGCCACGTGTCACCGCCATCCAGCAATAAACTGGAGGGTGCCTCCGCTCTTAGGCGATCAACCAGTGTCTTGAGGTGCGCAAAGCCGCCAACACGGCCATAAGCTCTAGCGCCCTTTGCAAAGTCAAGATAGGTCAGCGCGTGTCGCGTGCGGGCATCGATTCCCGGCATCGTGGCGAGCAATTTCTGACCCACTAGATGAGGTAGGCGCCCTGAGGCTTCTCCTACGCCCAAATTAACATTGGGTTCGCGAAAATAGACCGGAAGAAGCTGCGCGTGGCAGTCAGTAAAGTGGAGAATGCGGCCTGAGCCAAACCGAGTGAGATCATAAAAGCGTTCTGCAGAACGATCGCTCGCGTTGACACGCGCAGAAGCACTGGCCACCACGCTGGCTTTGACCATTAGATCTAGGAATTCACGTCGACGCATGACGCCCCCTTTTTGTTCGCCACCTCGCGGGATCTATTTTTTTATTCAGAACCTACTGGGGCACTCTGGCAGACCAGACGGCTTGCTCACGATCGGCTTGGTCAACTGATGCTTGCGCAGTTTGCACCGCCCGAGCCGCGATTGACTTTGCATCATCGATACGGCCTGCCGACAGCGCCGCCCTCGCCTCAAGAATCAAACGATGAGTGACAACCCAAGCGTGCTCTTTTTGCTGCGCCTCATCGTGCAGGGATTCGGCTTGACCGATGAGGCCTTCGATAGCCACCACAGTCGCATCATCTGCAACCGCTGTCCCCCAGGTCAGACTCGAGACAAGCACAGCAGTCGCTAAGCCACCCACCGACACTTTCTTCAAAAAACGCCTAAGACATGCACTCATTTGCGGCTTGCTGGTCCATTCAGGACCATCCCGTTATTCATGTAAGTCAAAAAGTATTCAAGATTGCGGTAGGAAGCGCTTTGCGGGGCTAGGCCTTGCGCGCCGACTTGCTCATTACACTCGATAAACCGGTCATGCAGCGTACCGACTCGCTCCCACTTAAAGCGATAGGTTGGCCAGTGTGTGGCATGACCCACCGAGGCACTCAAGATTTCAGCCCTTAACATGCCGCCTCCTGACTGAAGATGACAACTGGAACAAGCAAAGTTCAGCTGACCTCGCCTTTCATAGAAAAACTGCTTTCCCGCTTCGTAGGCTCCGAGGCCAGCCTCAGGGACTTTGATATCGTACGTTTGACCTCGCGACGTGTACGCCATGTACGCCATTAAGGCCGCAATCTCATCTCCCTCATAGTCCAGTGGCGCTTCGCCATGCGCCTCTCGACACCGGTTAAGAGCAAGTTCTAACGTCACCACCTCGCCTGCCACTTCATCAAACATCGGATACAGATGTTTGATGCCCCGCCCCTCGCTTTGAAAGCAAGACGCGTAGCTTTCACCGTCAGAGAAGGCCATCTCAAACAATGCCTCGCCTTCATCTATGGCGAATTCATAGGGCGGAAAATCTTCCATCTCGAGCCATTGCGCCCTCTTCGCTTCGTCGAGCGCGTAAGCGCCGTCAGCGTGATCCGCAAGTTCAATCTCGGGGAATCGACTTTCGTAAAACGCACGGAAAGCTGCTAAGTCTTCCTTTGGACTGGCGAGAGCAAACGACGATAAGAGAACCGCTGAGAGCAAAAGCACGCGATCAAAAGGATTTTTCACTTGAGTACCAATTCGCCAGATCCTGATTCACCGAGGTTATCTGTCCAACGCACGCTGATGACATCTCCCGGACTGGCATTGCGCACCCTGAATGCGAAGTACGGATTTTTCGAGATCGAGGGGCCCCACTCCGCGCGAAGAACGCTCTCCCCGTTATGCTGGCAGACCACCTCTTCAATATAGTGCGCGGGCACCACATCGCCTGATTCTTCTCGACGAGTCCCAGTTTCCATGGGATGCGGCATCAGGGACTTTATTTCTGCAACACCATCTTTGATCTTGCCTCTCAATTTTATTTCTGCTGCCATGTGTTTCTCCCTAACCGCCACAACCACCAATGGTGACTTTTACTTCCTGCGCCGCATAGAAAACCTGATCTTGAGTCTTCACCAACCCCCGCACCATGGAACTTTTACCCATCTTGACCCTAGTTGACACATCTGCGGGGCTGGAAGCACCTAACTCAAAGGTGGCGGACAAAGGATTAGGATTTTCATCGATCATGATGTAGATCGCCTGCACGCCCTCTAGTTCGGTGGACACCGTCACCGGTACCACGGCGCCATTTTCAGCGATCGCGGGAATTTTTAAGTTCACAGCATCGGATTCGACGAGGGGCAACTGCCCAAATAGGGCCTTATTCGCATCCTCCAATTCAGTCGCCTTGAAAGCGTCTGTGGCGCGCGCCAGCAGACGCGCAGGGACGGCAGCTAAGGCAATCGCGACACTGAGGCCACGCAGGAAGCGCCTTCTAGAGTGTTTCATCATGTTCTGTCCTCTTCGTGCTTCTTATATGGAATAGAGATAATCAATGACTTGTTCAATTTGGTGGTCGGTCAAGATGCCATGCTTACCGTAGGGCGGCATCACCGTGTCGGGATTAGCTTCCGTAGGATCCCAAATTTGGCGTCTGAGCGACGCTCGATCTTGGAATCGATATTGCATTTGAATCAGAGGAGGGCCGATATTACCTGGCAACTCGGATTCCGGCATCCAATGACAGGACAAACAATTACCGGCATTTCGATCCCAAGCGATGACTCGACCTTCTCTGATTTGATCCTGAGCCAAAGGCTCGGCGTTCAGGAACGGAGACAACAAAACCAAAGTCCACAAGCCCAACCTTTTCTGCTGAGTCACCCTGAGCCCCCGGTTTACCATTCGTTTCATCATCGACTCCGATCCACCATGTATTCGACTGCGCTCGAAACGTCTTCGTCAGAAAGATGTGCAAAGCCGCCCTTCGCGGGCATCACGCCTGCATCACCAATGTAGCCCACGATGGCGTTATCAATCAGGGCATCCAATCCTTTTTCCAATCGAGGCTGCCATACCTCAGCGTCTCCCACAATCGGCGCGCCGCCGATGCCGCTGGCATGACAAATACCGCAAAGCGATTCGTAGGTGGATTTCGCCTTGGCCATTCGCTCATCCTCGGCGCTCGTCTCTGATTCTGGCTCGAGTGAAGCAACCTGCTCCGAGCTGAATCCCATGACGCTTGAATGAACCACCAACTCCCCAACAAGACAGTCCTCCATACAACGAATGTTGCTGACATCAGGGCGGTCATCTCGGTAGAAGCCCGCGGCATTGGGCATTTCCACTGACAAAAATGACGCCTTCGACAGCACGAACTCGTCATCAACAATATCATTCAAGTACAGCACGTAGGCCGTGATCGCATAGACCTCATCGTCGGAAAGTGACTCTGGGGCTGTGAAAGGCATGGCCCGATGGATGTAGTCCCACAGCGTGCTGAGATGCGCCCAATAACTGCCGACAGTTCGGGTTGGACGTCCATCAGAGAGGGTGCCTTGCCCCCCAGCAAGGACAGGATAACGACCCACCCCTTCTCCGAAGCTTCCATGGCACTCTGCGCATTGCGCCTCATAGAGCCATTCGCCATCGGCAACTGAACCTTCACCCTCTGGGAGGCCTTCCCCATCGGGGCGAATATCAATATCCCAACCTGAAATCTGATCTGGCGTCGCGACTTCGCCAATGCCAAAGTAACCTGTGCGGTGGTCATCCGCCAGGAGCGAGCCGCTGATAATCCAAAGGCAGACGACGCCAAATAGCCTAGACAAACTGGACATTTTCCACCCGCCCGTCTTGATGAATCTTCCACGTGTGAATCGCATTTTTGTGGTAAATGCTGTTGGTTCCACGCACATCTCGAAGTTGATGATAGGTCGGTTGGACATACCCCGTTTCATCCACAGCGCGGCTCTGAAGAAGCAACGGTTCACCTTGCCAATCCAATTCGAGCGCAAATCGTGTCAACGCTTTGGGTAATACCATCGACGTAAAGTGTGCTTCCTGCCACGTCTTCCCGCCATCCTTCGAGACATCCACGTGCTTAATTTTCCCGCGTCCGGACCAAGCGAAACCTTCGATATGGGTTTTTCCCTTTTGCTTAAGGGGTTTCTCTGGACTGGGAGAGGTAATCACGGAATTGCATTCTTGCACGAAAGAAAACTCTCGCGCCCTACCATCTGGCATGAGGTCTGTGTACTTTGAAGTTTCCTCACGATGGAACCAGGGTTGATCGCCCACTTCTAATCGACGTAGCCACTTGATAGAGGTGTTTCCTTCCCACCCCGGGTTTATCAGCCGCAGCGGATACCCCTGCTCAGGTCGAAGGGCCTCACCGTTTTGGCCATAGACGACGATGGCATCGTCTAACGCCTTCTCCATGGGAATACTTCGCGACATATGCGCACCATCGGCGCCTTCCGCCAGGATCCAACTGGCTGAGGGATCGACACCGACCTCCTCCAATAGCGTGGACAACAGCACGCCAGTCCACTCACAGCAAGCCAACATCCCGTGGGTGAACTGCACGCGATCCATCTGCGCTCCTCGCCACTCCATGCCACCGTTGGCAGGGCATTCAACGAATCGAATCATGCTGACTGAGGGTAAGCGCGCCAGATCATCCATCGTCAGTATCAGCGGGCGCTTAACCAAGCCATGAATCATAAGTCGATGATGATCCGGGTTAATTTGAGGAATGCCCGCATGATAGCGCTCAAACATCACCCCGCTCGGCGTAATAATGCCTTTTAGATCGGCAAGGGGCGTAAAAGAGATCGACGCAATTCGGTCCGCCGTCAGCCACTCAACGGTTCTTCTCTGAACGTGTGACTCAAACTTTGATGGCTGACCGTAAGGCTGGGTCAGGACGCCTGGACCCAAGGATTTCGTCCATTGGGGTACTTCGGGTGGCATGAATCCCCCTGCCCTGGTGGTCAGAGGAGCCAATCCCGCAGCAGCCAACGCACCACCTGCTAGACCCAAACTACCCGTGAGCAAAGCGCGCCTGGGTATCAAATTTGATCCAGAATCGGGAGAGTGACTGCTGGTAAACTCAGTGACCTTGGTCGTCATAGCACTATGATCCACGCTGGGGTTCTGTTAAGCTTCGCTGAATGTTAGTATATTAAGAAATTCTTGTATACCCTCTGATCGTCCCTTTGATCGAGCGGCTTACAAGTTCGCGAAAGGCTCCGAAGAACGTTGATCGGGGACACTCGACCAACAAATGTGGCCCGACATTAGAGGGCGAAACTAAACAGTGTTTGAGCCGAGAGCGAGTCGCCTATTGTGTGAGTCAAAGAGTAAACGGCTTCAGAAAAGCGGTTCGATCAAGTTCAATTCTTGAGAAGACTGAAGATCCTGAGGTGGAGACTGCGCAAAGTGTGGTGCTCCCTTTTGAAGATGGCGGCATAGAAGAAATTAGGGGTAATTAGGGTTAATTTGGGGAAAGAGAGATATCGTTGCAAGCAGAATTGAGAATGGCGTCCGCCCGCCGGCAAGCCAAAGCTCGATCCGCAACGAAATACACAACACCTGGACGGTAGCAAGGAATCAGGCGGCTTTGATTTGGCTGTATTGGGTCATTCGACGGATACAGCCAACCCTCAGAGTAATCGCTCGGGCTAACCGCCAATACAGTTAAGACGCCTAAGCTCAACTCAGGCAGGGATTGCGATCAAGTAGAACGACTAGCACACAACCAGAAAGAGAAGATTATGGATTTAGAGGTAATGCAAGCATCGGCTGAGCGAGCCAGCAACATGATGAAACTGCTTGGCCATCCGCACCGCTTAATGATTTTGTGTGAACTGAAGCTCCAGGAGCGCTCTGTGGGTGAACTTTCTGAAAAACTAGGCATCAGCCAATCGCTAGTGTCCCAGCATCTTGCCAGAATGCGTCACGAGGAGGTCGTAGAGTCAAGGCGAGATGCGCAAGTTGTCTTCTATTCATTGAAAGAGGGAGCAGCGTCGGACCTGATCGCAGTCATGTACGAAATCTTTTGCAAGGACGTGGAAACGTCTTGAGCGCAAGGACGGCGAGTCAAGCAAACTCTGGTCACCTCGGCCTACGCCTACCAGACCTGAGTGAGGACGTAAGAGCGCCCCATGTGGCACTTGTCATCGAAATCTCGCAGACCTGTCGAACGTCACTTAACCTTTTGGGGAGGGATCTACTGTGATAACAAAGCAAAACAACTTGATCGTTGGCCTCATGGCCCTAATGTGTTTGATTCTAAGCCCGATTGCTTCTGCAACCAATGGCTATTTCACACATGGTCTTGGCGTCAAGAACAAAGCACTCGCGGGTGCTGGAACAGCTTCACCCGATGAGTCAATTGCATCTGCGAACAATCCCGCGTCCGCGGTTCTCGTCGGTACCGATTGGGAGGTGGGATTGAGTGTCTTCTCACCTCGCAGAAGCTACACCGCCAGCACGAGCATGGCCAATGGCAACGGCGGTGCCTTCACCCTAGGTGCTGGGAAGATAGAGAGCGACAGCGAGTATTTCCCAATCCCCTATGTGGGCAAAACCTGGCGATTGTCCGATGATTCAGCGATCGCGGCCAATTTTTATGGTCGCGGCGGCATGAATACGGACTACACACAGGGTGAAGCGACCCTCGATCCTGACGGACCAGGACCCGCCCCTGTGATGACCATGCCGGGACCGTTCGCGGGCGGTGATGCTGGCGTAGACTTGATGCAAGCCTTCCTTGACGTGACCTATGCTAGAAAAATGGGTCGCATCTCAATTGGTGTCGGTGGTGTGCTCGCGCTCCAACGATTTGAGGCAAATGGCTTCATGATGTTCGGGGGTTATACGAAATCCTTTGCAGCCAGTGGGGGCACTCAGATGCCAACTTCGCTTACTAATACCGGCGCTGAAATATCGTCTGGTTTCGGGGCGAAAATCGGCATTATTGCAGAAGTGAGCGACTCGGTTTCTCTCGCCGCCGCCTACCAATCAAAAATCGGCATGTCGGAATTTGATGATTATTCGGACCTGTTCGCAGAAGGCGGTGGCTTCGATATCCCCGCAAGCCTTCGCTTGGGCGCATCCTTTGCAGCCTCTCCAAGTGTGAAAGTGCATTTGGACTACGAGCATACCGCGTTCAGCGATGTTGATTCTGTCGGCAACGGCTTAGCCAACCTATTCGGTTGCCCGACTGCCGGTGCCGGTGGAACCAACCTCGAGAATTGTATGGGTGGTGCGCAAGGCCCTGGGTTTGGTTGGGACGATGTGGGCACGGTCAAGCTTGGGGTCGAGTGGCTCTACTCGTCCGACCTGACGCTTCGCTTTGGCTACAGCAAAGCCGACCAGCCCATTGACAAAAATCAACTCATCTTGAATGTTGTAGCGCCTGCTGTCGTAGAGCAACACATCACCATTGGCCTGACAAAAGAACTCACATCAGGCAACGCTTTCAGTGCCGCCTTTATGATCGCGCCAAATAACGAGATCAAGGGCCCAAACCCGTTCGATCCAACCCAGACGATCCAGCTGGAGATGAACCAGTTCGAATTGGAATTGAGCTACAGCTTCTAATCAACTGACCAAGAAATGAAGAGAGACAGCACACGATACATTCATCGCGTGCTGTCTTTTGTTGAGTAGACCCTTAGACTTTTCGCTACACCCTCTTTGTATTGAGATTTGATAAATCAATAGGCATACCGCATGATGACCAGCCGCGGCTAACCTACGCAAATAGCATTCATCAAGTTCAGCGCAACTGACAAGGATATCCCGGCTATGAGCAGTTTGTTTGATCTGCTGAGAGAGCTGATAGCGTCAAAAAAAGACCCGAGAGATCACGAATCGGAAATCTACGACCGCTTTGGACAGACTCTGGCCATCTTGGTCGCGGACTCCGTGGGTATGACCAAGACGACTGACCATCACGGCATCATTCACTTTCTGAGCTGCGTCATGCAAGCGAGAGACAAGTCGCTGCCCATTTTGGAATCGCATGGGGGCTTTGGCATTCGCTATCTGGCCGATAATTTCATCGTTATGTTCAGTTCGCCTCAGGCGGCGGTTGATGCTGCACTCGCCCTGCAGCGAGATTTTCAGGGCCATCCGATCAAAATCAACGGCCAAACCAATTACGAGCTGTGTATCGGGGTCGGTTACGGCAAACTGCTCTACTCCTCAACCTTGGAGGGCTACTACGGTAGCGAGATGAACTTAACCTCAAAGTTAGGCGAAGATCTCGCCCGCGGCAAGGAGACACTAATCACGCAAGCAGCGTTTGATGCCTTAAGCGAGCAGTCAAAAAGCGAGTTCTTCAGAATTGACCCAAGGGATGAAGGCATTTCAGAGCCTATCTACCGACTCAACACTCGACCTCGCTAAACCCGCAGCAATCAATCTCAATCGGCGGAGGTCGTGAGGCTATGTTGTCCCCGCGAAACACCTGCCCGACTTTACTCAACCCGCTCGGTTTACGAAGCACAATGCTGAACGTATGCTTCGGGCATCAACCCAAGAGGAACATGCCATGCCCCTGCAAGACATTACCCCACTCAATGATCAGTTAGCAGACATTATCGTCCGTGCCGACGAGCCATGGATCGAATCATCGCCTGGCGAGGCTTGGATGAAGGTGCTCTGGGTCGGTCCTGAAACGGGGAGATGGGCCGCCCTATTCCGCTGGTCCAAAGGCTACACCGCTTCACCTCACAAACATCTCTCGGATGCTCACACCTATGTGCTCAAAGGAAAGCTTCAAGTTAGAGACGGCGTGTTAAATGCGGGTGACTATGACTACGAACCTAATGGCGTGCTGCACGGTGCCACTGTCGCACTTGAGGATACGGAGTATCTTTTTATTTGCGACGGTCCTGTTCTGTTTTTTGACGACAACGGCCTGACACATTATTTGGGCTGGGAGGAATTGGCAAGAATGCGAGAGGCAGCCAAAGCTGCGAGGTCAAGTGCTTGATGCCAGGCGCTGACGCTTCGCCGAATCGAGCGCTCTGTCGCGGCCGACCCTGAGGATTGATTACCCGCTGATCAGCTTCGCCAGTCCATCGCCCGATAAAATTTCGATCCAATAACCATCGGGGTCTTGGATAAAGGCGAGACCTTTCATCTGGCCATCATCCGGTCGTTTCACAAAAGGCACGCTCATTGCCGCAAAGCGATCGCACGCGGCATAAACGTCCGGCACGGAAATGCCGATATGGCCAAAGCCACGCGGTTCACTGTTGCCGTTGTGATACAGCGCATCAGCATCAGCCTCAGTCCCGTGATTGTGAGTCAACTCCAGCAAGGCGGGTTGGTCAAAGATCCACTTAGCTCTGGTTTTGGGATCAGTCGGCACTGGATCTGTCGGGTAGCCCAAGAAATAAAGCGAAAACGCCATGTCATCGAAATCAAATCGGTCAAGCAACGTCATACCGAGGACTTCGGTGTAAAAGGCAATCGTGCGCTCAGGGTCTTTGATCCTAAGCATGGTCTGATTGAGGACAAACCCCCTGGTCGCCTCTATTCGACGATCTGACATTTCAATAATCCCTCACGCAGCGAGCGCCTTCCTAAATTGAATAGAATGAGCCAATCGTCGTGCGCCGCCTACATCCTTCCAAGTCACGAGCCAAGTTCCTTCGGTGGCGGTGAAGTACCGAGTCGAACGATAGGCGCTTTTGACAAGACCTCTCTGGTTTTGAAGACCAGGACGGAGACCGCTCCGCAAACTTCACCACGCACCATCCTACCATCGAAGTGAATGAAAAGACCCAAGAACCGGCGCCAGAACAGACAAATAACGAACCCAGGAGTCCTCGTGAACCGACTGATTCAGGCGTGTGCGTTCGGAGCCCAGGCAAGTCGCGGATTCGAATCCGATCCAATCCCCCAACTATTAAGGGTCGTCGCTCGAGTCTAGATCAAAAAGCAGGTCGCCTAATCACGGATGGATTCGAACGACAGACGGCTCGACCCGCCAAGGCAATGATTTTCGAGCCATCTTTAAACGCGGTGAGATGATAGGAATTAAGTCCTGGCCGTGAAACCCATCGGCAATCGAGTGATTCCGGAAATGAAGTTAGAGGGCATCCACTGGGGTGCTTCCAAAACTCGAAAGTCTTTCAGCCTCCCAAGCACTTCAAGGAAGATGGCGTCGATTTCAAGCCGAGCGAACCATTGACCCAAACACACGTGATGCCCCCCTCCGAAAGCAATGTGGCGCTGCCCTTCCCTGGCAAACTTCATTTGATGTGGATTCTCGAAATGATTGCGATCGCGGTTGGCTGCCCCGTAATACATGACCACCTTATCACCCACAGCGAGATCGACCCCTTGCATCGTCACTGGCGCCGTAACGGTTCTTCGCATGTAAATCACCGGAGAGGTCCAACGCAAAAGCTCCTCTCGAGCACCTGCGATCTGGCCCTCCGGATCAGCCACGAGTTCGTCGAGGGCCTCAGGGTGCTGCAGCAATTCATACATCCCGGTACCCACTAGATTGCGCGTGGTGTCACCACCCGCATCAATCAACAACATAAAGAAGAGTAAAAATTCTTCATCCGCCAGCTTGTGACCCTCAACCTCAGCGGCCAGCAATTTGCTCGCTAAATCGTCCCCTGGTTTAGCCCTTTTTTCCTTGATCACACCCGTGCCATATTCGAACATCTTGGTAATGGCTTGAACCGCGGCGCCAGGCGGCAGCGAACTGGGGTCAGAATGAATCACTTCGGTTAAGCGATAGAGCTCTCGGCCATCGGCGAGTGGTAACCCCATCAAATCGGCGATGACGAAACTTGGCATTTCGCCTGCAACATCGCCGATGAAATCACACTCTCCCTTGTCAATTACAGCATCGACAATTTGAGCGGCGAACTCTTTGATGCGCCGACCATATTGGTTGGCGAGCCCTTGAGTGAACTCTCGGCTGATTAACTTTCGATAGGCCGTATGCTCTGGCGGATCCATCATCAGCATCATTTTGTACTCGCCCATACTGCTTGGCGCCTCTGGGTCAGGGTCGGCAATCATGATGGTTGGAGAAGAGGAGAAATACTCTGAATGTCGACCAATGTAATGCACATCTTCAAAACGAGTGACCGCCCAAAAATCAGATCCAGACGGGTCTTTATGGCGATAGATCGGCGCGTTGTCTCTCAGCCAATCGTACTGATCATGCGGATGGCCGCCCACAAAGGATGCCGGGTTTAACAGATCGATGTGCATGGTCGATGGCCTCCTTTGTGAGTCCACGAGCCTATCACCCTCTACGTTCGATCGAAAGCACGAAGCCTAGTGCAGAGATCTACGATCTGCACACACGTGAATGCCCTTCCCCACAACGATGTCACCAATACACCTCGCCTCGAACTCACCAATAGACGAGAGCTGACTCATGAAGGTTTCGACCGAGTTTTCGGGCAGGCTAATGAGCAAACCACCCGAGGTCTGTGGATCAAACAACAACCGATAGCGAGCGTCTTGGAGGAGCAAAGGCTCATCGGGAACCATTAAATCTTCGACCGCTGCCTGATTATGAATGGCGAGACTGCTCTCTGTGGTCGTCTCACTGAGTAGCTTGAGCGCGCCTGGCAAGCTCGGGAGGTCATTCAGATAGAGCCGCGCCGCGAGCTGTTCGCCTCGCACCATCTCGCCTAAATGACCCGCCAAACCAAAACCCGTGACGTCTGTCATCGCTGAGACCGGAACATTCGCCGCCACTTCAGCAACCAGCTTGTTGGACCGCAGCATCGAGTCGATGGCAGCTTCTAGCCAGTCAGGCATTGAGCGCCCCTGCATGAGCGACGCGAAAATTACCCCGACCCCCAAGGCCTTGGTTAAGATGAGCCGATCCCCCTCTTTGACGCCGCGTTTAGATCGCAAGCAATGCTTTAAAACCTGACCGGTCACCGCAAACCCCACCTGAGATTCTGGGCCTTCGCTGCTGTGACCTCCTCGGATGGGGGCCTCCAAAATACCTGCTTGATCGAATGCGCCCGCAGTGATCTGACCGAACAAATTGTCCGCAACGCGACCCTCAGCTTCTTCGACAGTGAGATTGGCCAACACCTGTGACACAGCGCCTCCCATCGCATAAATGTCGCTGACCGAATGATTGAGGCCAATTTGACTGAGCAAATAGAGGTCCGGCACCAAAGGACGGATCTGGTCGATTGTTTGTAACCAAATAGCGTCCTCACGGGTCATCAGAACCTGGGCGTCATCATGGGTCAGCTCGGCATTCCGCTCATGCAAGGTCTCTTGTAACCGCAAAGCTGGCACTTTAGAGCCGCAGCCGAGGCATCTCATTGCATCCAGGGCGCCGTCGTGATCTGTCATCGAGGGGAGGATCCAATCATTGAACTGCGCCAAGAACCTGCGATCGATCCAGTCCTTTAAGCGCCACACCCATCGACCTGAAATTGAGAAGCCATTTCGGTAGCCAACCGCTTTTTGCTCTCCGAGCGCGATGAGCGCCAGGTGCTGAGATTGCGGCTTGAATCGTTTGAGCGATTCACCGAGCGCGATAGCTCTCAGGTTCTGCGCCAGACGCGGACCCTGCCTCACGGCATAGACCCCGGCTTTGGGTCTGGGGCTTGCCACCATATGCGCCGTATCACCCACGGCGAAAATATTCGCATGACTCACGCTCTGGAGTGTTTCTCCAACTGAAACATAACCCTTCTCGTCGCACTCAAGGCCACTGTGACGCAACCAAGGTAAAGGGCTCGCACCTGTGGACCACAGCACATGGTCTGCTCGAATGACCTCGCCTTGATCGGTTGTCAGCACCCCATCGGCGTATTGCGTGATGCGAGCATCCGTAGTGACGGACACCCCATAGCCGGCAAGCGTCCGCTCGATGATCCGACGCGCACCAATCGGCGCCTCTTTAAGCAGCACCTCTTCGGAACTCACAAGATGCAGTTGCGAAGCTTGAAAAGACGCCTCTCTCCCCTTCGACCACTCCGCCAAGGCCATCGCCAATTCGATGGATGCCGCGCCGCCACCCACAACCACAATCCGTTGAGCCGAAGTCAATTGATGATGAAGCGCGGTGAGTCGACTCAGAAAGGATGCAATGGGCTTGACCGGCGTAACTTCCGTGGCACCGACCCGAAGATCCCCGAGGTCCGGCGTAATTCCAACGTCCAGCGACAAGTAATCATATTGAAGGCCTGGCCGACCTGAGAGTTCCAACAGCTGTCGTTCAGGGTCGAGCCCGCTCGCCTCCGCCAGAATCCAGTCAACATTTGCTTTGAAACAGAGCTTAGCGAGATCGATATAAATTTTGTCCACGCCGTAATGCCCGGCCACGCAGCCCGGAAGCATGCCTGAATAGGGCGTTTTGAGTGAGGGCGTGACCAGCGTGACTTTCAGACCAGGCACCGGCTGCATCGCGAAACGCTTGATTACCGTCACATGGCTGTGACCGCCCCCAACCAGGACAAGTTGTTTATGGGGTCTCGCTGCCTTCACGCTCGCCTGACTCAAATTGCTCGAGAATATACTGACCTATGAGATCTAGCGAGGTCCTAGCCTCAGGAACTCGACCAATCAGCAATTGGAAGACATGCGGTACGTTTGAAAACACCTTGAGCGCTGCACTTCCCCCCGCCTCAATGAGGTGGTCCACAAACTGTTCCGCGTCACCAAGCAGTACTTCTGTCTCGCCTACATGCACCAAGACAGGTGCCAGCTGCGCCAAGTCACCAAAAAGCGGAGATGCTAGCGGTGCCAGCGGATCGCGCTCACCGAGGTAAAGCTTCGCCCAGCGATCAAGCACCGCCTCGGAGAGCATTGGATCCCTCGTGTGATTCGTTTTCATCGAGTCCCCGGTCAGCGCCAGATCAAGCCAAGGCGAGATCAGAGCCGCCGCCGCCGGCTGAGGTAGCCCCTGATTCTTTAGATTCAAAAGCGTAGCCGCAGCTAGCCCACCTCCGGCAGAATCGCCCGCCAGTACCATCCGCTCAAAAGCGATGCCCTCCACTGCCAAAGCCATCACCACAGCAAGCGCGTCTTCTACGGCGGCAGGGAATGGGGCCTCGGGTGCCAAACGGTAATCCACCAAAACCACCTCGCACCGCGCCGTACGACTCAGGTGTGCGGCGACGAGCGCGTGACCAGCTGCGCCTGGCAGCACGTACCCACCCCCGTGAAAATAGATCACCACGCGCTCAGCGTCAGCATCATGCGATCGTATTCTCCGGCAAGGGACCCCTCCCAACTCGCAAGTCTCGCTGGCCACATTTTTGGGAATTTTTCCGGACATTTGATCTGAAGTAGCGATCCGTGCCCGAAGGTCTTCAATCGAAAGGTCCTCTCGCTGCAACATAGGTTTCAGCGCGACCTTAATCGCTAAGCTCAATAATCGACTTCGGATACTCAAATGGCTATCTCCTACAAGACGGGCACTATGATAGCGCAGCTCGTCCATCAGTCACGATGGGGTAAAAAGACGCGCGCGGCTCGCTCACGCCCAAAACGTATGACGAGCACGGTGGCTAACGATCAAATAACAAGAGGCCGCGATGAGCGCCCAAGGCTCGGGGCTGTCCATAGCGCCCCAGGTATCATAAAAGGTCTAATCCGCCTGACGTGACGCCCCAGTCATTTGAGCGCAATCGATAAGTGAGGAAAAATGCCCTTCACAGCAGATTGTGACTCCCACCGCACACATCAGGAGTGACTATGGATTCCATGATGTAAGAACCAGTTCAGAGCTACGTCACCAAAGTTTCGCAGAGACTGAGACCAGGGTAAGATTTTCACCTCCAGTGAGTCGATTTTTTATGGGTTCCAGAACCGAGCGTGACGCGCATTGGGCGATCACTAGCCCAGATTTGTTCACTGCGCCAGATTATGCACCCTCGCCCGACTGGTACGAATCTCTGTGGCTCGGTCGAAGCGATTGTGAACCTTGGCCGGAGCCCGCCGACAACAGTGCTTTTCGCCTGGGACTCTATTTCGAGTCTTTGTGGCATCACCTACTTAGAGATCATCAAAACCATCACCTGGTCGCTCACAATCTAAGATTTGAGAGTCTTGGACGTACGTTGGGTGAGCTTGATCTTTTGGTTCAGAGCCGTGAGCTTGAGCACTGGGAACTCACAGTAAAACTCTATCTCTGCGTTGGAGATCCCAACGAGGCACACCACTGGGTCGGTCCCAACCTTCACGACAACTTGAAAAAAAAGCGCGAGCACCTTCAACACCAGCAACTAAAGCGGTGCCTTGAACCTCAGATCAAGACACAACTTCTTGATCAGTTTGGCCGCGAAATCTCGAAAGCACGGGCCTTGGTCAAGGGCTGGGCATTCTATCCGCTAGCAACGTTTGCCAACGCACGACCTCAACCGCCATTCATGAATCCGCACCATCTTCGCGGATGGTGGGCGACCGTTGGCCAGCTCGGATCCTGGATTGGCGACCCCTCCCTTCGATTTAAACCTTTGGAGAAAAAATACTGGCTCAGTCCAATGACCGAACACGATGTGGCTGACGGACTACCCTACGCTCAATTGATTGATACGCTCGCGCTAACATCTCGACCGAGGCTCGTTGCAATGCTAAATGATAGGGGTGGCGAACTAGAGCGAGGATTCCTCGTATCGGACGACTGGCTCAATCAAGCCAAATCGGCTGCCGGATTAACGTCTTGAAACTGCAGCTCGTGGAGTGTCGCGTAGACGCCGCCGGCGTCGATCAAGGCCTGATGGGGGCCCAACTCTTTTACCTCGCCATTGACCAAAACAAGCACCCGATCCGCTTCTTGAATTGTTTGTAACCGATGCGCGATCAAAATACTGGTTCGACCAACCATCAGCTTTCTTAACGCATCCTGAATTAAAATTTCAGTCTCAGTATCAATGCTCGCAGTCGCTTCATCGAGCACCAAGATCTCTGGATCGGCGGCCAGGACGCGAGCAAACGCGAGCAGTTGACGTTGACCTTGAGACAAATTGGCGCCGCGCTCAGAAAGGGGCGCATCATAGGCACCCTCGATTCGCGTGATGAAGGCATGAGCATTGACCGTCTTCGCAGCCGAGATAGCCCGATCTCGACTGATCCGAGGAT